>JAIELU010000112.1 GCA_019752775.1 Campylobacterales bacterium
TCAATATCGTATTTCTCAATTCTTCTTTCACCAGATGCAATTCTAGTATCGCTTAAAAGTTTTTCGTACTTCCAAAAGAAAAGTCCAACTGGTTTTCCATCTTTATCTCCAAAAACTTTCATATAAGGTCTTGCATCTTTGCCTAAATCTCCCTCTTCATTTAGTTTTCCTGATTCAAAAATACTTTCACCATTTCTATTTTTTATTGTAATATCAAGCCAAAGCTCTCTAAAATCAGAAACACCTGTTGGAAGATGATGTCCAGCACCTACATTTGTCACTCCAACTATTAATTGGTTATCTTTAAAATCCACATCTAATTTAGCTGAAGTTTTAAGAAGCTGCAAAGTTTGATCCTCATGCGTTTTACTTTTTAGCCCTGATAAAAAGTGATTTGCGCCAGCAAAATAATGTACTTTTACATCTTTTTTAACTTTTCCTCCACTTGTTGATTGACCACTAAGTGGTGATAATTTATCATTTTCTAAAAATGTCATATGGCAATCTATACAACTTTTATTTTTACTTGGATCATTTGGATTATTAAAACTTGATTCTTGCCACTCTTTAAAAGTTGAAACAATTTTACTTCCACTTCCTGGAGTAAATTCATCATGACAAGAAGCACAATAAACACTTTCTTTATAAACTGGATTCATATAACTATCTATATGAACTTGTGGTTTAGAGTTAATAAATTTTTCACTTAACCATTGCCCTGCTTTATGTGGGCTATCTTCAAAAGCATATTTATCTCTTTGAGTGATATTTAAAGTATATGAAGCATTTCCTCCAACATCTTCAATTTTGCTAATCCTATGACAAGTAATACAAGAAACTCCCTCTTCTAGCTTTTCATTTCCAAATTTGTCTAATTCATCTACAAGTGTTTTAGCACCATGTTCGAAAAGCTTATCCATAGTAGGAGTAGTTTTTGTTATTCCTGTTGTAATTGCACTAGGATTATGACATCCCATACACCACATCCTAAATCCTTCACCTTCAACTTTTGCTGCTAAACTTTCTAATACCATATAATAGGGGTTTGTTCCAACTAAGTTTTTATGATTAGAATCAGCCCATTGATTAAAAATATCTTCATGACAACTTTTACATTTTGCTGAATTTGTCCAATCTTTTGGATGATATTCTTTTGCATCATCATCTAATTTCATCCATGTAGATAAATATTTTAAATTATCTTTATCTGTAATATAAGTATGAAGTGATTGCATCAACTCTTCTAACTCTTTTGACATTTTATCAGGATCAATTTTTTCTAAATCTGATTTTGGATCTTCCCCCATTCCACCTTGCGTGTCTCTGGCAATTCTTACATAATCAGCTAATGGTGTTTTTGATATATAACCTTTATCAATATTATCATGACCAATACTTGCATCATTTTTCTTATCAAGTTTTGTATCTGTAAATAAAAATCCATTTGTAAAATTAAATCCTTCAAAATGACAAGAATTACAACTCATCCAAAAATCACCTACAAGTGGTGTTTTTTCGTAGTTATTTGCATTACCATTATTAAACAGAGTTTTACCCAGTCTTAACTCTTTTGATAAAGGATCTTTTTCAACAAGTTTTGAAAAACTATCTTCTTTTAGTGTTACTCTTGAAAATGGATGTTCTCCTCCACTATCAAGAAGTGTCATATCAAGTCTTGCTGCATTTTGTACATAAATATTATCATTATTTGGATTAACTAAAATTGCTTGTGGATTTGTATGGTTTGGATAATCTCTAAATATTTCAGTAGCTTTTGCTCCACTTCCACTTCTATTTGCCCTTTTTCTATGTCTTTCTTTATTTACTTTTGTACTACTTCTACCAATATTAAATACCATAATATCTTCACTTCCAGCAAGTGTTACAAAGGCTTTTGAACCATCATTTGAAAAGCTGAGATCCCAAGGATTCGAGGCAATCATAGTTTTATTATTATTATTTAATACATTTATTGATTTGAAAAGTTCTTTTCTTTGTTCTTCTAACTCTTTTTCATTATCTTTTTCTAAAGAAATAATTGAAATTGCAGGAAATATAGTAGATTGAAACTGAAATTTATGGTCAAAATTCCATAATACATGGGGAATCCAAGCTTCATCTCCATCAGGAGTTATTTCAATATCATCTAAAAGTCTGGGTTTTCCTTGAGAAACAAATTCATCTTCATTACTAGTAGAGTGCAAAGTTATAGTTTTAAGTTTAACTAAACTTCTACTATCATAAATAGAAATCATTCCAATCATTGTATGCGTTACTAAAAGTCGTCCATCACTTGTTAATGCCATTCCTCTTGGAGTTATTTCTGTTTTTATTGTTTTTATTATTTCAAAATTTTTATCTTCTATAACTAAAATCTCATTATCTTCATAAATTGTTACAAAAAAATACTTATTATTTTTATCATAAATAATTCCATGGGGTTTATTTTTTGTTTTTATTGTTTTTATTATCTTATTATTACTTCCATCTAAAAAGATTACTTGATTTTTAGAAAAATCAGTTACTGCATAAATTGACTCATCTTCATTAAACGCAATTCTTCTAATATCTTTTCCTAAAACTTTTTCAAAAATCTTTTCTCCATTATTCGCATCTATTTTACTTACACTTCCACCATCTAAATTTGCACTATAAATATATTTTGTATCTTTTGTAAGGTAAAGTGCCGAAGTACTTGTACCAGAGTAAGAAAAAGTAGGAAAAAATAATATAGAAAAAGTAATAACTGCAAAAATATGTTCTTTTTTGATTTTATTTAATTTTGCAAGTTTCTTTCTTTTTTGATTTGCTGAAGAATTACTACTGTGATACCACAAGAAAAATAATAATAAAAATGAGCCATAAAGGTGAATATAAAAAGAGTAAACTCCCAAAATATCTCCTCCTCTATTTCCTACAAGAAATAAATAAACACCACTTATTGTTATTAAAAGTAGGTTTATTCCTAAAAACATGCCATTTATACTATTTTTTTTTCTTCCAATAATATTTTTTCTATATTTATATATATGCATATTCACAAAAGGAATTATTAGTATTACAAAAATAGTAATTGAACCTATAATATGTAATGCTTGGACAATATTATAATATTCCCAAGAAAGGGGGAAGATATCCCATTGAATAATTCCTGTTATAAACATAACAACGACTGATAAACTTATATATATTGTTTTCATGAGGCAAACCTAATAATAATGATAATGAATGTTGATTATATTAAGAATTCTTAAAAAGAATTCTTAATATTAAAATAAATTATAGAAAATTGTAAAGTTTTATTTTGTGTTAGATAATTTTACTTTTGCGGCCATTGTCATAGCAGTACCATATTTCCCACCAGCTTTGTTAATTGGAGGAACATTATCACCATCATTATTTGAAGTTTTCATATCAGCAGTTTCATATTCTCCTGAATCTAAAAGCCACTCAGAAAGTTGAGCTCCTTCATTTAATGCATTTCCATTTATAACTATTTGGAACCAATTTGTAAATCTTTCTGTTAGATTTTTAAGTTCTAATAAAGGTTCTTTTTCTTTTCCTTCATTTTTAAGATGAGTTATTGCATCTCTTAATCCACCACTTGTTGCACCAATTGAATAAGGAGTATATTCTTTACTTGCATCTACATATGTTCCGATTTTTTTATCAAACATATTTTTCTCAATTGATACAAATAATTTTCTTGCTTCTTCTCTATATTTTTTATCTTGTGTTGCTAAAAATGCAGCGGTAAGTCCTCTAACTACTGCAAATTGTGTTCCAACTTCTACTCCTGTTTTTGTACCTGTTTTTAAATCATAAGTTGTAAAATATAAACCATTTTTGTCTTTTACATTTTTAATTAAAAAATCAGCTTGTGTTTTAATTAAAGCTAAAGCTCTTTTCCCTTGCTCTGTTTCTAAAGATTTTGCACCATCAGCTGATCCATATCCAACAGGAAGAGCATCGATTGCTCTTTGGAATATTCTTAGAGCTTCAATTGAATACGCAGCATCAAAAACTGTTACTGTTGTTCCTTTATTACCATCAAATCTATCAACTAAAGTTCCTGCTTTTTCGTCATAATGAAGTTTTGAAATATTTTCAAACATCAAATTTGAAATATTTGAAGCAACAGAAAATGCATCATCAGCTTTTATATTATTTTTTCTATCTTCATCAGTATTTTCTTTTGGTGCACTTTTAAAAGGCTCTCCATCAAATGCACTTAAAAAAGATGGATTTTGATTTTGATTAGATACTCTTTGATCAGAATAAGCATAAAATTCAGAGATTGGCCAAAGTACTTGCCATGTATCTCTTAAAGATGAATATCCTTCTAAAACTTCTAAAGAATTAATTGCTTTTGTTTCATTTTTTTGTCCTTCATTTACTTTTACTTTATGTGCAAACCATATTGGATTACTAGCATTGTAATTAGGATCAAAAGAAACTCCTAATTTTTTACCATCAAATCCAAATTTTTCTTGCATATTCAAAATACTTTCCCAAGCAAGTTCAGTTAAAATAGCACCATTTATTCCATCAGCTGCTGAAACTCCTAAAGCGTGTATTCCATCACTATCCATTGTTGAGCTAGTTGCTTCTACTTCTTCATCTGATTCAATCACATGCATTCCACCTAAGAAATCTTGCGCCCACATTATATCTTTTAATAATGCTCCACCAATTGCCGCTGGATTAAGTATTTTTTCCATACCATCTTCAGACCAAGAAAGTGTTTTATAATCTCTTAAATAAGCAGGAACAGCTGTTTTAACTTTTGTTTCTTTTCCTTTTTTAACAATAACGATTTCATCATTGTTTACAACTGTCATATCAATTTCTTGCCCAAATTCTGGCATTCCTGAGATATATGGTAGAGCTGTTGGATGCATATTTAAAGGTATAATTTCTGGTGTATTACCTGTTACTTTAGCAAGTTCAATAAATCTTTTTGCTAAAGATTCCATTGTTCCACCTCTTTTTTCATTTAGAAGTCCATTAACAAGATGTGGTCCCATTTTTGATTGATAATTTAGTGCATACATAGCTTCTTCTGAATATTCATAACCCTCAATTCCTGCTGTATAATCAAATTTTGTAGGTTGATTAATTGCATAAGGATCAAGAGTATCTAAATCAAGACCTAGTCCCTCAACCATTGGTTCGCCTGAAAGCTCAAACTCAGTGTATGCAAACATTGCACCTGCTGTATCAAATCTTTTATCTAATACCTCAGTTTTTGTATTATTCGCTGCATATAACGAAGATACGACCAATGATGTAATAAGTGACATCTTAATAATTTTTTTCATATTTGTCCTTTGTTGAAAATGATTATCATAATTGTAGATAAAAAAGCTTAATTAAATATTAAATTTTTTATTAATTTTGACTTTCGAATAAATATAAGTTTTGTTCTCCAATAAATCTACCTTTGAACTCTATGTAATTTTTATGTTTTGGCTTATTTGTTGTAATAATCAAACTTTTTTTATTATTAGATATAAAATCTGCACTATTTTTGTAATATCCATCAACAATCTTATTTTTAAGTTTTTCTCTTAAAAACTCAACACCTCTATTTGTAATTATTATTTCTTCATTATTATTGTTATTTATATATTTCATAATATTTTCTAGTGGTGAGATTTTTTCTTTATAAAAAGAGTGAGCATAAAAATTTATTATTAAAAAGGGCAGTAAAATCAAAATTTTATTTTTTATAGATAAAACAATAATTATATTTGCTAAAAAAACCAAAGGTATCATATGTCTTATGTTATCTGGGTTTTGAGCAAATATCATCCAAAGAAAATATGATAAAAATAAAATCCAAAGAAAAATATGTTCTTTTTTTAAAGAAAATAGAGAAAGAATAAGCAATAAATAAGGAGTGTTTTCAAGCCTTAAAATATTATCAATCCATTTTATATCACTATTTTGCCCTACTCCCCAAAGTTCAAAATGCCCTTGTATAAATCTAATTGCCTCTTCTATATATAAATATCCATTATAAAAAAATGTATAAGATAAAAATAAAAATGTACCCAACAAAAAGTAAATCAAAATCTCTCTTAGACTATTTTTATTTGTAAAATAAATATAGAAAAACCCTATTACAAAAAAAATCAAATATGATGGTCTTGAAAAAAGTGCAAGAGAAGCGACAATTCCAGTCAGTCTATTTTTCTTTAATTCATACATATGTAAGGATAAAAAAAAGAAAAATAATCCAACACTATCGCTTAACATACTCAAAGATAAGTTCATTAAATAAACGGAACTAATAGAAATCAAAAAAACAACAAATGCTTTTTTTTCATCTGTTAAAATTTTTACATAAAAAAACATAAGCAAGGGTAAAAAAACTGCACATAAAGAAGATAATAAAAAAAATGAGTACTTTGATTCATTTACAAAAATATTTATAAATTTACCTAAAATAACAATAACGGTATATCCAGGAAAATGAGGAGAGAAATCAATAACACTAAAATTATCAATTCCTCTTGTTAGAAAAGCAGAATCATCATTGTAAAACGAAGGTTCATAATTTAATATAAAAATTGCATAAAATACAGTAAAAATATATGCAACAATCTTATATTTATTCATTAAAGTGATTTTAAAATTTCATCTGCTATTTTTTCATTTTCTATATATTTTTGTTTATTTACAGGTTTTGCCCCAACACCAAAAAGTCCAGGATTACCAATAGAATCTGCACATTGGAAAAGAGCATCTTTTAATTTTTTATCAACTTCTTTATCTAAAGAGACGCTTAATAATTTATAAAATTTATCTGCTTTTGCAAGCATTACTTTTGCTATATTAAAATTATCAATATTTTGCAAACCACCATCTAATCTTCTTTGGATTTCAGTAGCAATTGATACATCAAGCCATTTATTTATTTTTTCTTTATTTTTTTCTAAAATTGCAGATTCTAATGAGCTAAATAATTTTTCATTAAATTCTTTAGTTAAATAAAGATAATTATCTTTATTTTTTTCTAAAATTTCTTTTGCTAAAACAAAATTATCACTATTTATTGCTCCTAAAATTCCCTCTCTTGAATCAATTGTAGGTTCTTTTCCAGCTGCTGCATACGAATAAGCTTGTAAATTAATTGATGCAATTAAACTAATCAAAACTAATATTATATATTTCTTCACTTTTTTCTCCTTTTTTATACTACACTTTTTGTTTCTATAACTGTTTTTTCATTACGATGATTATATATCTTTTCTTTTGTATAACTCTTTTCATCAAGTACTCTATGCGCTGCCATAAGACCTGTTTCCATTGCGGTATCTAAGAAAATATACCTAAATGTTCCTTGTCTTCCAGCCATCGTAAGATTTTTAAATCTATTTAAATATTCAAATGCATCATCCCTTTTTTTTGCATAATCAATATCCATTAAAGTATACGCATGTTCAGTTATAAAAGAGAAATAATCAACTATTTTATCCTCGATATCAAAATCTAATTTTTTCAAATCATTTTTAACTATTTCTAAAAGTTTTTCTTCTTCCATATTCCAAATTTCATCATCTTTATTGCAAGGGATTTCAAGCATTATTGAGCTTTTCCCATTTGGTGACATAGAAACAGACCTTCTTTTTGGTTCTTGAATTCTTGTAGGTAATAAATCATAATCACTTACATATTGCCAAGTATAAGGAGAGAAATCTTCAATATCTAAACCAATACATAAAAATCTAAGACTTCTAAATTTTAGATTACTCTCAAATCCAAGCATATTTGACATCTCATTTAATGGCATTGTTGAAATAATATCATTTGCATAAAATATTTTTTCTTTTGTATAAACAGCCTCAATTGCATCTTGATTATATAAAAATTTTTCTACGCTTTCATTTGTGAAAATTTTTCCACCTAAGCTTTCAAATTTATTTGCCATTTTAATAGGAAGACCGCCAAAACCATACTTAGGATACCTATAACTTTTTGCATATGTTCTTACTGTTTTTTTATTTTTAAATAAAAGTTTTTTTACAACATCTTTTAAATCAAGCAAAGATATTCTTTGTCCTGCCCAATCAGCACTCAAATTTTCAGGTTCAATTCCCCAAAGTTTTTTGGTATATGGACCAAAAAAGTTTTCATACAAGGTTTTACCAAATCTTGAAATAATCCATGATTTAAAACTACTATTATTAGGTTTTACAAGTTTAAATATAATTTTAAGAGAATCTATAAAGGTTCCTAAAAGAAGCTTAAATGGCGCAACTTTTAAAAGATTTTTAATATTTAAAGGATATTCATATATCTTATTTTGATGTAAAATCACTGAACTTCTATTTGCAACTAACAAATCATCACCCAAGATTTCTTCAACAAAAGACAATAAAACTTCATTATTTGTAATAAATCTATGCCCTCCATAATCAAATCTATATGTTTCATCTTTAGTTTCTAATATTTCAGTTCGGCACTGCCCTCCAACTATTCCTTCTTTTTCTAAAATAACTACTTTTTTACCATTTTTTGATAGTTCAATTCCTGCCATTAAACCAGCGACACCACCACCAATTATTAAAACATCATAATTATTTTGCATTAGAATATGCTTTCTTCCAAAGAAATATTGAAATACTCATATATGAAGCCCAAGACAATAAATGAAGAAGAGTAGGAGAAGAGTTGTATCCAAATAATGCTCTTAAGAATGTTCCAAAAAGACCTTTATCATCCAAAATATCTGAAATATCATAAACCATAGGAACAAAAGTAGGTAAAATACTACTTGCTTGCATCATTGAAATAGCACTTCCAAAAAGTCCTCCTGCAATAATAAGAATTAAAAGTCCCGTGTATTTAAAAAACTCTTTTAATGGAATATTTTTAGCTCCTTTCATTAAAAGATAAACTAAAATTATTGATAAAACCAAGCCCAACATAGCACCAATAAATCCTTCTTCTAAAGAAAAAGTTTCACTAAATGAAAGTGAAGAAAAAAATAAAACCGTCTCAAATCCTTCTCTTAAAACAGCCAAAAAAGATAAAAAAACCATTCCTAAAATATTTCCAGTAGTTACAAGAGCATTTAAATCTTCTTTTAACTTCTCACTTACTTGTTTTGATTGGTTCGCCATCCATACAACCATGTACGATAAAACAACTGTTGCAAATAAAAGAATAAATATCATCAAATAATGTTGATAAAGTTCATTTTCTATTCCGTAGATTACTACTTGAAAAATATATGCAATAAATAAAGATACTACTACTCCAATACAAACACCTATATAAATGTATTTATTGTATTTTGAAGCTTGAAGCCTACCAAGATATGAAAGAATAATTCCAACAATCAAAAAAGCTTCCAAACCTTCCCTAAAAGTAATTAAAAAACTTGCCAACATTAAAAATCCTTATGAGTAACTATAATAATCATTATCATTGTATTCATATACTGATAAATTTTCTCTTAATTTTTAAAAATATTTACAACAACAGCTATCGCAAAACCAGCATCGTGAGTTATAGAAAGATGAGATTTTTTTATATTAAACTTCTCTCTAACTTTTTTCTTATATTTGATTTTTGGATTTCCAAGTTTTCCTTTTGATATTTTGATATCATGAAAACCACAAGATGCGCCAATTCCAGTTCCAATAGCTTTTGAAGCAGCCTCTTTTGCAGCCCAAAATCCAGCAGCTGTTTCAGGCTTTTTTATAAGCTCTATTTCTTTTGGATTTAAAAACTTTTCATAAGCCTTTATTCCAAACTTTTCATACATTCTTTTTATTCTATCTATTGATGTTATATCTATGCCTATCATTTAAACCTATCTTTTGTATAATCCAAACATGAAACTATTTTTAAAAAAATTATTATATCTTATCATCATGCTTTTTATTATTAGCCTAATATCTTTTATAGCTATAAATGCAGCACCGAACTCTTTTTTTGCTTCGGGCGAATTAAATCCGAATATTACACCTGAATCAATTGCTCAACTAAAAGCTATTTATGGTTTGGACAAACCTTTGTATATTCAGTTTTTTTCGTGGATTTATTCTATTATTCAACTTGATTTTGGGATTTCTTTTGCGAGTGGAGAAATGGTTAAAGATGAAATATTAAGTAGAATGCCCATTACTTTAATATTAAATATCGTTTCTATGGTTTTAATATTTATCATCTCATTATATTTTGGAATAAAATCAGCTTTAAATAAAAACTCATTTTTTGATAAATTTACAGGTCAATTATCACTTCTTAGTTTTGCAATGCCATCATTTTATTTGGCACTTTTATTGGTTTTAATTTTTGCTATAAATTTTGAAATTTTACCAATAGCGGGACTTCATAATATGTCAAATGATGGAAGTTTGGATTATTATTTAGATTATGCTTGGCATCTTGTTTTACCTATTTTTATCATTGTTTTTGGCGGAATTGGAAGTTTGATTCTATATATTAGGTCTTTAACTATTGAGATTTTAAAGTCTGATTATATTTTTTTTGCAAAAGCTCGTGGATTAACTTCTAAACAAATCTTGAGATATTATATTCTGCCAAATTTATATCCGCCAGTTATTACGCTTCTTGGTCTTTCACTTCCTGGGATTATTGGTGGTTCTGTAATTCTTGAAACAATTTTTTCAATAGATGGAATGGGATTATTGTTTTATCAAAGTGCTTTATCACATGATTATCCAGTAATCATGGGGATTTTGATAATTGGTGCCTTTTTGACACTAATTGGTAATATGATTGCAGATTTAGTTTTACTAAAACTAAATCCAAACTACGAAGAAAAATAAATTTAATACATAAACGATTAAGAAGGAAAAAAATTGCAAGTTTTAAAAACTATTGAAGAGTTACAAGAAGTACGAAAAAGTATCTCTGGAACTATTGGATTTGTGCCAACAATGGGAGCATTACATAATGGTCATATTTCACTAATTAAACAAGCAAGAAATGAAAATGACATAGTTATTGTTTCAATATTTGTAAATCCAACTCAATTTTTACCAGGTGAAGACTTGGATGCATATCCAAGAAAGGATGAAGCAGACAAGAAAATTTGTCAAATGTGTAAAGTTGATTATGTTTTTATGCCTGAAATTTCAACTATGTATACAAAAGAAGAAGTTTTAATTAAAGCTCCAAATAAAAGTTATATTTTAGAGGGGAAAACAAGACCTGGACATTTTGATGGAGTTTTAAGAGTTGTATTAAAATTATTTAATTTAATTCAAGCAACAAATGCTTATTTTGGGAAAAAAGATGCACAACAACTTTCACTTATTATGCAAATGGTAAAAGATTTGTTTTTACCTATAAATATTATTCCTTGTGAAATTATAAGAGAAGATGATGGACTAGCTTTGAGTTCAAGAAATATTTATTTAAATGATTCACAAAGAAAAGATGCATTATTGATTTCAAAATCTTTATATATGGCAGGTTCATTAATAGCAAGTGGAGAAAGAAATATAAAAGCTGTGGAGAATAAACTTTATTCAATCATGCAAACTTTGGATGTTGAATATGTAGCCATTGTAGATAGAGAGTTTAATGAACTAAAAATTATAGAGCCAAAAAATACAATAATTCTTGTAGTTGCTAGATTTGGAAATACTAGACTACTTGATAATATTTGGCTTTAACATTTTGTTTTAAAAAGAGTTTATGATAAAATTGCAAAAAAATTAAGATAAAAAGAATAAATATATGAAATTTTCAGTAAAAAATCCTAAAAAAACTCTACATTTAGTAAGCCTTGGTTGTACTAAAAATCTTATAGATTCAGAGATTATGTTAGGTAAATTAAAAGATTATACAATTACAAATGATGCAGCAAATGCTGATGTAATTATTGTAAATACATGTGGGTTTATAGATAGTGCAAAAGAAGAGAGTTTAAATACAATTTTAAATCTACATGATGAAAGAAAAAAAGAGTCAGTTTTAGTAATGGCTGGATGTTTAAGTGAAAGATATCAAGGGGAACTTCAAAAAGAGTTACCTGAAATTGATGTTTTCACAGGTGTAGGAGATTATGACAAAATCGATTTACTTGTACACGAAAAAAGAAGTGCTTTTTCAAATGAAGTATTTTTAGCTAGCGATGAAAATGAAAGAGTAATCACAGGTTCTTCATATCACGCTTATGTAAAACTAAGCGAAGGATGCAATCAAACTTGTTCATTCTGTGCAATTCCTTCATTTAAAGGAAAACTTCACTCTAGAACCCTAGAATCACTTGTTAAAGAGGTAAAATCATTAGTATCAAAAGGTTATATTGATTTCTCTTTTGTATCTCAAGATTCTTCTTCATTTTTAAGAGATTTAGGTACAAACAATGGGCTTGAACTTTTAATTGAAGAGATTGAAAAAATTGATGGTATAAAAACAGCTAGAATTTTATATCTTTATCCATCAACTACAACTTTGTCTTTGATTGATAAAATTGCAGATTCACAAGTTTTTGTAAATTACTTTGACATGCCGCTACAACATATAACTCCTTCAATGCTTAAAATCATGAAAAGAGGAAAAGGTGTTGAAAAACTAAATGAACTTATGAATCATATGAGAAGTAAACCGAACTCATTTGTAAGAACTACATTTATTGCTGGACATCCAGGAGAAACTGTTGAAGACCACGAAGCACTTTGTAAATATATTGAAGAGTTTAAATTTGATAGAGCAAATGTATTTTCTTATTCAACAGAAGAAGGAACCGCAGCAGCACTTTCAAAAGATTTAATAGAACAAGAAATTATTGATGAAAGAGCTGATATTATTGGTGAAATAATTGCTTTGACTACACAAGAATCACTAGAAAATGAAGTTGGAAAAACTTTTGAAGTTTATGTTGATGGAGAAAGTGAAGAACACGAATATTTATTAAGTGCTAGAAAAACACTTTGGGCTCCTGATATTGATGGTGAAATTTATATCAATGATAATGAACTCTCTGAGGGTGAACAAATCAAATTTGGACAAATTTACACTGTAAAAATCACAGAACTTGCGGGAGATAAATTACTAGCAACTGTAATTAAATAGATATGAACTTAGATTTTAGTGTAGTAAAGAATCAAAAAAACCTCCTAGCTTTTTCAGCTGGAGTTGATTCTAGTGCACTATTTTTTTTACTACTAAAACAAAATATTCCCTTTGATATTGTTATTGTTGATTATAATTTAAGAACTCAAAGTAAAGATGAAGTTTTTTATGCAAAAACTTTAGCCTTAAAATACAAAAAAAATATCTTTTTAAAAGAAACAAAACTTGAAACTGTTTCAAATTTTGAAAAAAATGCAAGAGATATTAGATATAAATTTTTTGAAGAGATAATTTTAGAAAACTCTTATGAAAATTTAATCACAGCCCATCAATTAAATGACAAACTCGAATGGTTTATGATGCAATTATCAAAAGGTGCAGGATTAGTTGAACTTATTGGTTTTAATGAGTTTGAGCAAAAAGAAAACTATCAAATTTATAAACCACTTTTAAATATTACAAAAGAAGAACTTGAAAATTATCTAAAAATCAATAATTATAAATACTTTGTTGACCAATCAAATTTTGATGAAAAATATAAAAGAAACTATTTTAGACATAATTTTTCAAATAAGTTTTTAGAAGAATTTAGTTCAGGAGTTAAAAAATCTTTTGAATATTTGCAAAATGATTTAAACTCTTTGCATATTCAAAATAATCCAATTAAAAAAATAAAAGAGTTGGAGATTTTTTTAAATCAAAATGATGATAATTTAAATATTAGAACTATTGATTTAAATCTAAAAAAGAGAGGGATTTTATTAAGTTTTGCTCAAAGAAATGAGATTCTAAAACAAAAAGAAATTACAATTTCCAATAAAATAAATATATCAATTCAAGAGAATTATATTTGGATAAGCCCAAACTACGATGGAATTATAGATAAAAAGAATAAAGAGTTATATAGAATAAATAAAATCCCTAAAAATATACGAGCTTATATTTTTAGAGAAAAGATAGATTTAGAGAAATTAGTGTTTTAAAAATCTCTTCACTTTTTGCATTTTGACAAGTTCTAATCTTGTTTCTTCTTTTTGAACTTTTAAGAAATTAATATTCTTAAAAAAAAGTTCTTCAAGTCTTTTTAAATCTTCTAATTCTAAATCGAAATCTGAAATAGAATCATTTGTTAAATAATCATTGTACCATTTTACTAAAGCATCAGCTTTAGCAAATGAATCTAATGAATCAATATAAACTAATTCATTAAGTGCTTTTAAAGACCAGTTTCTTCTTTCCATGCGTCAATTAATCCTTGAGTAACTTTCATAACTTGATTAACTGCATTGATATTATCATCAATTCCAGCACTAAATAGAGTTTCAATTTGGTATAAGTATAAACCATCTAAATAATAAGCAACTTCTCCACCATCAAAATCCAATACATTTCTCAATTCATCAAAAATTGCTATTGATTTATTGATATAAGTAAACTTTGTTTCAATATTATTTTCTTCCATCGCATTTTTTACAAATGACAAATATTTTATAACACCCTCATAAAGCTTTAATACTAAAACATAAGGATCATCCGAAATTGCATTTTGCTGATTATACACTTCTATTCCCATATATTACATCCCTATTAAAATCGTTTTGAATCATCAGTATATTACATATTTGCTTAAAAATGAAAAAAAGAGAAAAATTACTTTCTCTTTTTTTAAGATTAATTATTTGAAGTCGATTGATTAATTAACATTTTTAATCCACCAAATGAAGACTCCATTTGATTTATTATTGCACCATATGCACTAAACTGAAGTGCTAATTGTGCATATTTTGCATTTAATGTATCTTCAGCTTTTGTTTTATCAGCAGTTAATGTAGTTTCTCTTTTAGCCATTGATGACTCGTAAAGATTTAATATTCCGCCACTATAACGCATATCATCTAAGGTTTCTTTTAATGTTGTTCCTAAACCTTTTTTTTCAGCAGTACCCACGAATAAATCTTTTAACCCTGCTGGGTCATTTTGAACAGCAGCATTAAATTTTGTAGTATCTAATAATAAGGAACCACTTTTATCAAGTCCTAATCCATAATTAAATACAGATTTATCACTTGATGTACCATATGATCCAAATAATTTATCTTTTATTTGAGATATTATATTTCTTATTGAAGATTTATCTTGAATTGACGAGTCTGGATTAATTGACTCTGTATCTACCATTGAAACCAGTTCATTATATTTTGTAACAAAATTCTGCATTTGAGTTGCAAGTTGGGTATTATCTTGAACGACATTAATACTACTACCACTAGTGTAGACATCTTTACCATTATCGATAACTTTGCTATCCACTTTATTTGCGGTTATCTTTAATCCATCTACAGTCAAAGTATTTGAGGGTACACTATATTCAACACCATCAACTGTTGCTTTCATATCTTGAGCCATTAACATGTGGTTTTCAGATAAATCCAAACCTAAAATATTACTTGCATCTCCACCAATTTTTAATTCATTAGCAGTTCCTGATTCTTCACTTTTAATAACTAGTCTAAATGAATTTGTTCCAACTTGCTCAACACTTGCATTCATACCTGATTTAGCTGTTATTTCATCTGCTAATTGTTGATAAGTTTTATTATTTGTATCAAAAGTTTCTTTACCAATAGTTAAACTACCTGCTCCTACGATTGTATCTTTTGATGCAACAGTATTTGATTGATAAACATCTTTTTGTGCAAGCTGTCCTATATTCACTGTTATTGCACCATTTTTTAATGCTTTAACATCAGCTGCATCAAAAGTTACTGAGTCACCTGTAGTAGTTGCTGATTTTTGCTCAAAAGCTGTAACTCCACTTGAGATAAATAAATCAAAAGGTTTAACTGTTTCTAAAAATTCTGCTACTTTTGCTTCAATACTCGAAAATGTTGTCTTTTCAGTTGCAATATTCGTTATTTTTGTTTCAATTGGTGCAACTGTTGATTTTCTTTCTGCAACTTTTAATTTATCGATTAACTCACTATTTAAAGATGCTGCTTGACCAGAACCTAATCCTAATATTCCATCAGCCATGATTTATCCTTTTATCTTTTTAATCCAAGTAATGTTTGCAACATTTCATCTATTGCAGTAATTATCTTAGCATTTGCAGTATATGCTGCTTGAAACTTCATTAAATCTAACATTTCATTATCTTTATCAACTTTTGTTAATTGATCATATGAAGACTGAATTGACATTTTAACACCAGCTTGAGTGTCTTTTAAAAATTTTACACTCTCTTTGTCTGCTGATACAGTAACTCTTAAATCTCTAAAAAATTCAGATAATGATGCTTTTTGTTTTGGATTAGTAACATTTTGTCCTTTTCCATCATAAGACAAATCATTATTCCATTGCATAGTCGCTAAATAATCTAACTTCTCTTGAGTTAATTCATTAACCATACTATCATTAAACTTTAATGTTTTAATACTTGAACCACTAAATAATCCTACTGAATTTATTACTCCTAAAGATTCATCACTTGCCGCTTCTCCATAAATATAAGCATCTGTTCCTGTTTTGATATATTTATCAGTTATATCTCCCAAAGTTTGTGCAAAAGCATCTAATTTATCAAAATAAACTTGAAATTTATTATTAGGTGAATTAGACGATAAATTTTCTGTTTGAGCTTTTATAATACCACTCTTAGCTGTAACTTCTTTATCATAAATTGAAATATAAACTCTTGATTCAGGATCTGTACTTTGTGACTCATTTCTATAAATAGATTCTCTACTATCTACTATTGAAGGTGTAACATTATCTCTTTTTTCAATACTAATTCTACCGTCAAATTCATTTGCGATTCCGCCAGTATTTGATTCAATTCTTAAATAGTTATCCTGAGTATCTTTAGTAACTTTATTTCCACTAGCATTTATTGAATAATCTCCATTATATGCAGTAATTGAACCTTTCATATTTGGATTTGAGTTTATCTTATAAACTAAAGCTCTTGTTAGATTTGAATCTGTTACAGGCTCTGTTGTAGCCGTACCATCTCCATCCCAATCCATTGTTATTAATTCACCCATAGTAACTGATACTTCAAACTCATTATTTAACTTATAAGTAACTACATCATTTGCATCTATTATTTTTGGAGTAAAGTCTTTATTATATTTTAATGCATCATATACTGTTGGGATAGGAATGGTACTGTTATCTACGAAAGTGTATTTATCTTTTTGTAAAGTTTCTTCTTCTTTTACATCTATTGTTCTTACATCTGTATTAGTACTAATGGCTGTTTGACCGCCAATTTTTAGTTCATAATAACCAGAGTCTCTACTTACACTTACATCAACATAACTTGATAATTCTAATTCAAGTTGATCTCTTTTATCAAGGAGATCATTATTTTCTCCATATTTTTCTATTTTTTCATTAATAGAACCTATCTCTTTTAAAATACTATTTACACCATCAACATTAGCATATAATTCTTTTTTTTCATTTACTTGTTGTTTTTCAACCCCTGAATAAAGATTTTGCAAAGATTCAACTAAAATCTTTCCTTGATTTTGTAAAGCTGTTTTATATACTTGAGAACTTGGATTTGCTCTTAAATTTTCAACAGATTGATAATATCTATTTAAATCTGCTGTGAAACCACTATCAATTGTTTCTTTAAAAACTGATTCAACACTTCCAAGCATACTAGATAACTTATCATAATAACTTACTTTACTATTTTCTGAAATAAGCTTGTCATACATATATTGAGAAGTAATTCTGTATACACCATCTACCCCTACTCCTCTACCTGCGAACTGAGAATCCATTTGAGCTAATTCACTAACTTGAACTACTCTCTTTTTGTACCCAGGAGTATTCTCATTAGCTATGTTATTAGAAATATTTTCAACTGCCGTTTTAGCAGCATTAAGTCCTGATTGTGAAACACTCAACGTACTTAGCATAGAACCTCCTTAGGTATAATTTAACAAATTATTACATTACATTTCTTAAAATTAGATTAAAATGGCCATATTGCTCTTATAACTTTTAAGCCCCATGGTGTTTCTAAAATATCAGCTTCAGTTCCATTTTTATCATATAATAGTTTTAAATTCGCTATTTGTGAAGAGTTTATTGAATTATCTGAAGTTATATCATAAGGTCTAATAACTCCACTTATGATTACTTCTTGTTTTTGACCTTCAATTAACATCTCTTTTTTACCTTTAATATAATAATTCCCATTTTGATAAGTTTCTTCAATAATTGCAGAAACTGTACTAGAAAAAGTTTCAGCTACTTGTGTTTTTACACTTCCCTTATCAGAAGAGGAAGCATCTGTTGAAAAACCCACACCAAGATTTGAATTAAAATCATTTGCCGCACTTCCAACTGCACCGCTTAAATTATTTGTTCCCGTTGCTGCTAATAATCCACCACCTAGTTTATTAGCTCTAGTACTTGTTAATTCTCTTTTATTGTTAGCTGCTTGTTTAGTATTTTCTGATATAACTATTTGAATAATATCTCCAACTTGTAAATCTTTTTTATCAGCAAATAATGAAGCTCCTTGCATAGAATACAAAGACCCTTTATTCTTTAGTGGTTCAGGACTTTTCCTAGGTATTTGAATTTCTGGTTTTTCAAAAGCCAGCTCTTCTTTTGAAGCGCTGCAAGCACTAAAAACTACTAAAATAAATATAATCATAAAACTATTTCGCATTTAATCTACTTTTTACTATAAAATTTATATCAACAGCTATAACTATTTCATTTAAAGTTTTTTTAATAAATGCCATAGCACCATATCTAACCATTAGTGCATCTAGATTTGTTGCTGGTTCACAAATTATTATAACTTTGTCTTCTATTATTTTAACATGTCTAATATTTTCTTGTCCGACCAAATCTATTGCTTTTTCAATTTCACTTAAAATTGCTTTTTCTATATCTTTTTTTTCTTTTTCTTTTTTATCTTCTTGCAGTTTTAAAGCTTTTTTAGATTCTAACTCTCGCTGCTGTTGTTCTTCAAAACTTTTATTCATATGATAATAATAAGCTCCAAACATTACAACCAAAGCTATTAATGCTAAAATCTTTAAAAGATTTCTTTTTTTATTTCTTTTAACTGCAACTATCATTATTATTTAATTACAAAAGTTGTAAACAATATTTGTTTTACACTATTTTTTGCTATTTCTGGTTTTGTTTTGGTAACTTCATTTATCACATTATTTATATCTTGTACTAATTCATCTTTTAATAAATTTTTACCACCAACTGTTAATAACTCTTCAGAACTTCTTGAACTAATTTGAGAAATAACAACATCAACAATTTCAGCTTTAAACTCTGTTACAAGAGCTGCAATTGTTGGCTCATTACTTTTAATTGAAAAAGATAATTTCATTAATTTTTCTTTTCCTCTTGAATCAGTTAAATTTAATACTAGATCAGTAATATCTGCTTTAAATGAATCAGGTTTATCAGTAGACTCTTCTTTTTTTACTTCGCTTGAAGAAGGAGCATTATTATTTCCTAAATGAGAATAAACAAAATAACCACCCCCAATAACAGCAAAAATTAAAATTACTACTAAAGCTATTAATACAATCATTAAGCCCTTGCCACTTGAACCTTTTGACTCTTGATCATCTGCCATACTTATTCCTTCTTCTGTTTTTCTGTACTAAAATTTTCAATCTTTTGCGTTATCATAGATGCATTTTCTATAGTTAAAAACTTCATAATTTGAGTTACATTATTTTCTTTTAATTTTATCATTATATCAAAAACATCTTCAATTTTACCTTCTCCTATCATTTGGTTAAAAATATCTGCAGCATTTTTAGGTTTCATTGCATTATAAATTTTAGATGTTTTATTTTCAACTTCAAGTTTTATATCTTGTAAAATTTCTAAATCTTTATCATGTAATTTCTGAATTATATTTCTTTCTTTTTCTATTTGAGCAAGTATTCCTTCAAGCTCTTTTTTTCTTTGCTGATACTCTGTTTCTTTTTCTTTATAAAAATTATTTAACTCTTTTTTCAAATCCATAACTTCAATTCTTTGCTTTGTTAAAGAACTACTTGTTTCTTCTACTGCAAATACTAAAGTTCCAAATAAAATAAAAAATAAAAAAATTCTAATCAATTTAAACCCTTATTTTTACTAATATATTTACTTTGAATATATTCTGTTGAAGCTTCTTCTTCTGCTGCTAAAATTCTTTTTATCAGCTCTTTTTTTTCTTCTTCCAAAATATAAGAAAATTGCTCTGCTTCTTTTTGAAGTTCTATTATGTCTTTAGTTAAATTTTCTGCTTGCATATATAATGTATTTTTCTCATTTTTTAACTTTTGAATATGCATTTTCATTGTGTTTTTATGAATAGTCAAAATCATAAAATCAGAAATTGCACCGTGTTTTTCAACGCTTGCTGTATCTATTCTATTTTGTGTTAGTACTATTTCAATATCAATTTGCTCAATTTTTGACATAATTTGAGCTTTTTGCATTAATTTTTGGTCTGTTTGATTCTTTTTTAATTTATATAATTTTTCAATCAATTGTTATTACCAAAAATAAGTATTAAATTCCATAAATCTTTTGTATAAGTTTCTATATGATCGCCAATCCAAGGAAGTGAAATCAATATAAAAGCTGATACAAATATCATTTTAGGAACAAAAGATAAAGATGCATCACTAATCTGCGTTACTGCTTGAAAAATAGAGATTATAAGACCTATAATCATACTTACAATCAAAGAAGGTAATCCAAGTATTAATATAATTTTTACAGTATTTTCAGAAATAGCTATTAAATCCATATTTAATCTTTTATTTTTATTGTTATCTCTAAAGTTTTATTATTTAATAATTTAGAAATTAATACAGATAAGTCACTTACATTTGAGCTATCAATACTTAATGTTTCATTTTTACTTGATGAAACTTGTGGTTTATGCTCACTTTTAGAACTATTATCTTCAACTTTATAATTTAATGCCTCTATCAAATCATTTTCACTTAAAGAATCTAATTCAAAAAACTCATCATTCATTTTATCCCCTTGTAAAGATTGGTCTATTTCTTTTGTTTCTTCTATGTCTTCATTTTTCATATATTCATTCATAAAATCATACTCTTCAATGACTTCTTCTTCCAATAAATCTTCTTCTATTTTATCTGAATCTGGAAAAATTTCTTCTTTTTCTTCTATTTCAACTTTTTTCTTACCTTCTTGGATTTCTTCATTTAAAAAATCAAAGCCACCAAATAGTTCATTATTAACTTTTTCTAAATCTGAATAATCCTCTTCTTCTCCAACTACTTCTTCACCTAAAAAATCCAATTCTTCAATTAATTTTGAATTTTTATTTTCAGTTGTATCTTTTGATAAAACATCATTATCATCATAATCAAATGATATATTATTTAGTCCAAAATCATCATTAAAACTTGTTATTTGCGCAAAGTTATCATTATCTTTTATCTCTTCATTACTATCTATGTTGCCAATTAAATCATCAAGATTATCAAAATCATTGTCTAAATCAAATATTTCATCAATACCTTCATCTAAATTATCCATATTTCCTTTTGACAGTAACATTGATAATTCTTCATCTAATTCGATACTACTTTTAGTTTCTTCAACTTTTTCTTCTTCAACCTCAATTTCAGGTTCAAGTAGTTTTAGCTCTTCATACTTTCTTATTATATATTTTGGCAACTCTTTTAAAGAATCAATTGTTAAATCAGCTATGCCACTATCAAGTAAATATTCTTCTTCAATTCCATCTTTTGGAGTTAAAAATTTAATCTTTTTATTTAATGAATTTTTTTTAATAATTTTTTCATC
>JAIELU010000189.1 GCA_019752775.1 Campylobacterales bacterium
AGCACCCCTATGTTTATTATTGTCATATCTACATTAATTTTTAAAACTAAAATTACAAAATTACAACTTTTAGGAGTTTTAGTTTCCACTTTAGGAGTGATTTATCTTATTTTAAAAGGACAAATAAATCATATTTTTGAACTTAAATTTACAGTTGGAGATTTATGGATGATCCTTGCTTGTGTAGATTGGGCTTTATATACTATTTTATTAAAATATAAACCAAAAGAGTTAAATGCTTTTGAATTTCTTGGCTTAACTGCATTTATTGGAGCAATTATTTTATATTTGATATTTCTTTTTCAAGGTTATAGTTTTGAGTTTAGTTTTTTAGAGAATAAAGATGTTTTTTACTCTTTGATATATATTGTAATTTTCCCATCAATTTTATCTTTTTATTTTTGGAATATTTCAACCATTGAATTAGGTGCAAATAAAGCTGGACAATTTGCTCATTTAATGCCAATATTTGGAGCAGTTTTAGCTTA
The DNA here is from genome assembly GCA_019752775.1 of Campylobacterales bacterium. GTDB lineage: Bacteria > Campylobacterota > Campylobacteria > Campylobacterales > Arcobacteraceae > Aliarcobacter. The sequence continues at coordinate 489 of JAIELU010000189.1, forward strand.
TGTTTTTTTAGATGAGGTTTTAGAATTTTATCATTTTGTTGGAATTTTATTAATTTCATCAGGAATATATTTATCAATCTTTTTTAAAAGAGAAGTTAATTAATGTTATTTCTATCAAAAATAGCAGGTTTATTAATCTTTATTTCTTTTTTAACTACTTTATATTCTTATTTTTTTAATGAAAAGTTGTTGATTTTTGCAGGAGTTTTTGCATGGATTTCATTTTTAATACTCTTTTCTTCACTTAAAAATAAGAAAATTATTATAGTTTTATTGATATTAAGTTTTTTAGCTTTTTTTGTTTCATATTTTAATGGCTTTAAAATTGATTTTATAAAAGTATTTACTGTAAATCAATATTTATTAACTCTATTAATTGCCGTTGGATTTTTAAGACTTATTGCAACACCCAAAAAAGAAAAAACTTCTCAACTTCCAAAAGGTAAAAAATCTTTTATAAAAACATATTTAAGTGTACATCTTTTTGGTTCAGTTATAAATATTTCTTCACTTATTTTGATTGCAGATAAAATGTATAAAAAAGCACCTCTAACAAATATTCAAGTTGTTTTATTAACAAGAGCCTTTGCTAGTGATGCGTATTGGTCGCCTTTTTTTGTGGCATTTGCAGCTGCTATTACTTATACTCCTAATTTAGACACTTCTATAATTTTATTAAATGGAACAGTTTTAGCAATATTAGCTTTTTTGATTACTTATTATGAAGTAAACAATAATAAAGAGTTTGATATTGATGAATTTAGAGGTTATCCATTATCTTTAGAAAGTTTATATTTACCTTTTATGTTGGCATTATTAGTTTTAGCTACAAACTATTTTTTCCCAAATATTAAAGTTATTGTTCTTATCTCAACTTATTCAATATTGATGTGTTTATTTATTCTGCCTATAACAAAAGGCTTAACTAAATCTTTTTCTAATTTAGCTTTTTATATAAGTGATGAATTGCCAAAAATGAAAATTGAAATGTCGCTTTTTTTAGTTGCTGGAATGTTTGGTATTTCTATTAGTTCTATATTAATTGGTATGAATTTAGAGTTACCTTTTGAAATTTTTGATTGGCAAATAGCTTCAATATTACTTTTTATTTTTATTATTTTAGCTTTTGTTGGAATTCATCCAATTATAACAATTGCAATAATTGGAGATTTTTTAAGTGGAGTAAATCATACTCTTTTAGCTTTGACTTTTTTGATGGCTTGGTCAACTACTGTTTCAACATCACCTTTTTCAGGATTAAATTTAACAGTTGTTGCAAGATATGATTTTGATGCAAAGGAAATCTTTAGATTAAATATTTTTTATGCTTTTAAAATGTATTTAATTTGTATAGTCTGTCTATTTATTTTATCAAAATATTTTGATTTATAAAAAAATCATAAATATATCATTTCGTTTTTATAGAATTATTTCAAATAATAGTAAATACATAAAATTTTGTATTCTTTCTGCTTCCTAGATTTATAAGACTATGTATTTACTTTATTTTTATCATTATTAGTTACAATAATCCTAAATTATTTTAAGAGATTTATATGAATTTATTTATTATTTTATTAGGAAAAATTTCCCCTTTATATCTAAATATTGCAATTGGATATATTCTAACAAGATATTTTAGGGTTAAGCGAAATTTTATAGCCACACTGCTTATATATATTTTAGGACCAATTGTAATTCTTTTTGCTACTTTATCTATTCAATTAAATTTACAACTACTTTTTTTGCCTTTATTTGTTTTCTTTTTTGGAACTACAATTGCTTTTTATGTATTAAGAAAATATAAAAATAATTGGAATGATGCGAGTATAAATACTTTATCATTTACTTGTGGAACAGGAAATACTGGATATTTTGGTATTCCTTTATCTATGATTTTATTAAGTCCTGAATCAGCAAATATTTTTATTTTTGCAACCCTTGGTTCTTTATTATACGAAAACACAACAGGTTTTTATGTAACCGCAAAAAGTAGTTTTACCGCAAGACAATCTATTGTTAAAGTAATTAAACTTCCACTTTTATATGCCTTTATTTTAGGTCTTTGTTTAAATCTTTTAGGATTTAGAACTCCTGAATCTATTATTCCTTATTTTGAGGGTTTTAAATGGTCTTATGGAATATTAGGAATGATGATGCTTGGTATGGGAATGAAAGGCTTCAATTTAAAAGCTGATGTAGATATAAAATATCTAAAAATCGCATATTTTTATAAATTTATTTTTTGGCCAGCAGTTATATTATCTATTATTTTTATAGACAAAAATTTTATAGGTTTTTTAAATGAAGAAGTATATAAAGTTTTATTTTTATTTTCAGTTGTTCCACTTGCTGGAAATACTGTAACACTTGCAGTTTTATTAAAGGCAAGACCTGAAAAGGCTTCTTTTACAGTTCTTTTAAGCACTTTAATATCAGTTATTTATATACCCATAGTTTTGATTCTTTATAGTGGGTTTTAGAAGAATTAATTCATAATTCTTCTAGCAGTCCAATAAGTATCTTTATAAAAAGGTTTATCTAATTTTGAAAATTGGATACCATTAATTGATGAGTGCAAAAAAGCACCATCTCCCATGTAAATTCCAACATGTTTATCTCTTTTACTTGTCTTGAAAAAAACTAAATCACCCATTTTAAGGTCAGCTTTTTTAACTTCAGTTCCTATATTTACTTGAGTTAAAGTAGTTCTTGGTAATTCGATACCAAATTTTTCTTTAAAAGCTTTTTGAGTAAAGGCAGAACAATCTATACCCGTTCTTGTGCTTCCACCCATCTTATATTTTACATTTTTCCAGTCGTTATAAAAATCAACGAAAGCTTGTTTTTTTGTTAAAATTCTTGAATTTAAAGATTCAACTTTTTCAGTATCATCTAAAACCAATTTATCATAATCTTTTTTACTTATTGTAGGCTCATATTTTGAATGAGGTCTATTTTTAAGTTTATTATTTTCTGATTCATACGATGATTTATAATCATTATAAGATATGCTAGAAGCATTCAAATTACTGTTATTTATCTTATTGTTCTCTTCTATTTGAATATTCTTGTTACTACAAGCTGAAAGTAATAACATAATTGGTAGAAGTATAAAAGTCTTCTTTATCACTAATTCTCCTTTTATAATAAAATTTAATCGATAATTCTTTGTGCCTTCCAATAGCTTTTGCTAAAATAAGAATTACTTAATTCGGAAATTGTTACGCCAATTTTTGTAGAGGCATGAACAAATAATCCATCTTCAAGATATATGCCAACATGGTTTATATCATCACCTGTTTTGAAGAATACTAAATCTCCACTTAGTAATTGACTTTTATCTATTTCTTTCCCAACTTGCGATTGTAAAAGAGCTGTTCTTGGCATAGATAAATTAAATTTCTCTTTAAAGGCTTTTTGTATAAAACCAGAGCAATCAATTCCGCTTTTTGAATCACCACCTAATTTATATTCTACACCCTCCCATTCACTATAAAAATCGAATAGTTCTAAGTTTAAATCTATTCGTTCATTTTGATAGCTTAAAGAGTCTAGGCTTTTCTTTGATTTCATAATTTCTTTATACTTTTTAAATTTCATATCTCTTTGTCTTATAGTGTTTTCCAAAGAAGCACTTTGAAATATGTATTCACCATTTTGTGATGATAAACTATTATCATCATTATTTTTAAATGAACAACCTGCCATTATAAGTGACAAAATAAGAAATAGTAAAAAGTTTTTAAAATATATAATCAAATTAAATACCTTTTAAATTATAGGTTTCCGACTTTAATAGTATTAAAAAATAAAACATATGTCAAGTTTTAACATCTATTTTGTATAATATAATTATAAAAATAAAGGAGTTATTTTGAAAAAAATTATATATTTGTCATTCCTTTTACTACTAGGTGGTTGTTCTTCGATAGAAAATAATTCGTTAGATAATATTCAAATTTCTAAAAATAATAAAAAGAATTTTACCTATGATTTTTGTACAAAATTCTCTTATATTTCAGAAAATGAAGAAGAAAAATATGGAAAGCTATTTTATGAGTATATAAACTTAGATTCAAATTGCTCTTGGAATGGAATGTCAAGAGGTTTTTTTGATGATTTATTTAAATCAACTTTAAAAATTAAAAGTATAAAAACGATAGAAAGAGTTGAGTATAAGAATTATGAATTTAGTACTTATCTTATAGATGATAAATATTATATGAATTTAATATATAGTTATTCAGTATTTGAAGATTTTTTTATTATTGATTATAAAGGAAAACTTTTTGATGAAATGATTAGAGTATATAATAAAAATTATGTAAATAAATATATAAATGAGCCTAGATTTAACTCTAATTATTCAAATAGTTTGGTAAGGATGAATATTTTAAATGGGTATTTCTCAAAACAAAGTGAATCTGACTTTGGTAATTAGAGGATTTATTAAAATCCTCTAAGCGTTATAAATTTTCTTTAGCATAAGTTAGAGCAGCAATTTTTGCATCTTCAACTTTTGTAACATCTTTACCACCTGCTTGGGCAAAATCTGGTCTTCCACCACCACCACCACCAACGATTGGAGCAATATTTTTAATCCATTCACCAGCTTTGATATTTGTGTTTTTACTTCCTGCAACAATTAATACTTTGTCATCTTTTGCTTGAAGTAATAAAATTGCAAGTTTTTCATTTGCATTTTTTAAGTCATCAACAATTTTCTTTAAATCACCATTTTCTACAACAGCTACTACAACTTTTGTATCACCAATAATTTCTTCGATAATTGGTGCTGATGTTTGGCTTTGAACAGTTTCCACTTCTTTTTTAAGCTCTTTGATTTGCTCTTTTAATTTTTTAATTCCAGAAATTACATCATTGTTTTTGATTTCTGCTTTTATTTCATTCATAGCAGTGATAACTTCTTTAGTATAGGCAATAGCAGCAGCTCCACAAACAGCTTCTATTCTTCTAACACCTGCACTTACACCTGATTCTTTAACCACATAAAAACTTCCAATATCAGCTGTGTTTTTCACATGTGTTCCACCACAAAACTCAACAGAAACATCACTAAAGCTAACAACTCTTACCATATCACCATATTTTTCTCCAAACATAGCAATCGCACCTTTGTGTTTAGCTTCTTCTATTGGTAATTCTTCAATATTTCCAGATATTCCTCTTGAAATCATTGTATTTACTAAATCTTCAACTTCATCAATTTGAGCAGTTGTCATAGCTTTTGGATATGTGAAGTCAAATCTTAATCTTGAGCTATCATTTAATGAACCAGCTTGAGAAACACTATCTCCTAAAACCATTTTTAATGCACTTTGTAAAAGGTGTGTAGCACTATGATGTTTTGCTATTTCATATCTATTAACAACTACTGCATCTACTGTTTGATTTTGATTTAAATTTGAATTTGCAACTTTGATTTTCGAAAGATTTAATCCATGAAATTTTTGTGTATCTTCGATTATGGCTATATGATTATTATCTTCTAATGCTCCAATATCTCCACTTTGTCCACCACTTGTTGCATAAAAAGGAGTAAAATCTAACATAACCCAACCAATAGAATTTTTTTCTAAAGTTGAGACTTCTTTAAAGTTTTCATCTAAAAGCGCAAGAATTTTTGATTTGTAAGTTACATTTTCATATCCAACAAATTTATTTATTCCATATTTTTCAATTAATTGTTTAAAATCACCATCATTTGAAGCGTCACCACTTCCTTTCCATGCTGCTTTTGCCATAGCTTTTTGTGCACTCATTAATTCATCAAATTTTTGTAAATCAACTTTTAAACCTCTATCTCTTAACATGTCTTCTGTTAAATCTAAAGGGAAACCATAAGTATCATAAAGTTTAAATGCAATTTGACCTGAGAAAATATCTTTTGTATTTGATAACTCTTCATTAAATAAAGACATTCCTAAATCGATAGTTTTAAAGAATCTATCTTCTTCTAGAGTTAATTGCTCTTTTATAAAGTTTTTATTTTCTACAAGTTCTATATAATGTCCACCCATAATATTAATAAGTGTATCAAGAAGTTGTGCCATAAATGGTTTTCTAAATCCAATTAGATAACCATGTCTAACAGCTCGTCTTAAAATTCTTCTTAAAACATAAGGTCTACCTTCATTTCCAAATAAAATACCTTGAGATAACATAAATGATGTTGCTCTTAAATGGTCTGCAATTACTCTATATGAACCAATATTTTCTTTTGTAGCTTTTTTAGAAGATAACTTTTCAATTTTTTCAATAATTGGTTTGAAATTTGATGAATCAAAGTTATTTAAAACACCTTCTTTAATAGCAATAACTCTTTCAAGTCCCATTCCTGTATCAATAGATGGTTTTGGAAGTGGATTTAGTTTTCCATCAGCAGATCTTTCATATTGCATGAAAACTAAGTTCCAGATTTCAAGGAATCTATCTCCATCTCCACCCATGTAATCTTCAGGACCATTAAAATGTTCCGAACTTTGATCATAAAAAATTTCACTACAAGGTCCACAAGCACCTGTGTCACCCATTGCCCAGAAATTATCCTTGTCTCCAAATCTTATAATTCTTGATGAATCTATATGTTTTGTCCAAATATTAAATGCTTCATCATCAGTTTCATGAACAGTTACCCATAATTTTTCAATTGGAAGTGCTAAATTTACTGTAATAAATTCCCATGCATAAGAAATTGCATCTTCTTTAAAATAATCTCCAAATGAGAAATTTCCTAACATCTCAAAAAGTGTATGATGTCTTGCTGTGTATCCAACATTTTCTAAGTCATTGTGTTTTCCACCAGCTCTTACACATAATTGACAAGATGTTGCACGAGGATTTTCAGGTCTTGGAACTGAACCTGTGAAAATATCTTTAAATTGAACCATCCCTGCATTTGTAAACATTAATGTAGGATCATCTGGAACTAATGGCATAGAAGAAACTATGTCATGTCCTTTACTTTTAAAAAATTCTAAATATTCTTTTCTGATATCCATAAAATTATCCATTTAAATTAAATTATCTTATTTTAACTAAAAAATTATTTAGCCTTGATTAGTGATAACTTAATATAATGTAAAACAAAATTTAAGTTTTCACAAGTTATAATGATTTATGTTAGTTTATAACAAAAAATAATTAGCTAAAATAAAATTTAAATTTAATAATAAGGAAATAAAATGGGAAAATATATTGAATTAACTCCTGCAAATTTTGAAGAAGTTACAAAAGAGGGTGTATCAATGGTAGATTTTTGGGCTCCTTGGTGTGGACCTTGTAGAATGATTGCTCCAGTTATCGAAGAATTGGCGTCTGATTTTGAAGGAAAAGCAAACATTTGTAAAGTAAATACAGATGAAGAACAAGATTTAGCAGTAAAATATGGGATTAGATCAATTCCTACAATTTTATTCATGAAAAATGGTGAAGTTGTTGATACTATGGTAGGTGCTTCTTCTAAACAAGCGTTTACTGATAAAATCAATTCATTATTATAATATATATAATTAAATATTTTAAAAAAGGGAGAAGTTTTTACTTCTCCCTTTTTTTATTTTTAAATTTTATTATAGACTTAAAATAGATCTAATTATTATTAGATAAAATTTATCCTTAATTAGTATTGTATTTAACCTATAACTTACAAATATTTTTGTATTATTATGCTTTAAAAAATACTATAAAATATTTAATCAAAAATAAGGAATTAATATGTTAGATTTAGCAATTATTGGTGGAGGTCCAGCTGGATTAACAGCTGGATTATATGCAACAAGAGGTGGATTAAAAAATGTAGTTATGTTTGAAATGGGAATGCCAGGAGGACAAATTACAAGTTCATCTGAAATTGAAAATTATCCAGGACAAGTTGAAGTTGTTTCAGGTATGGATTTAATGGCAAATTGGCCAGAACAATGTCAAAGATTTGGATTAAAACATGAAATGGCTCAAATTGATAGAGTTACAAAATCTGGAGATATTTTTACATTAACAACAAATGACAAAAAAGAGTTTCAAGCAAAAACAGTTTTAATAGCAACTGGTTCTGTTCCTAAAAGAGCTGGATTTAAAGGTGAAAATGAATTTTTTGGTAAAGGTGTTTCAACTTGTGCAACTTGTGATGGATTTTTCTATAGAGGAAAAGAAGTTACAGTTGTAGGTGGTGGTGATTCTGCTATCGAAGAGGCTGTTTATTTATCAAAAATGTGTTCAAAAGTTTACTTAGTTCATAGAAGAGATACATATAGAGCAGCTCCATCAACAATCGAACATATGAAACATGCTTCGAATATTGAAGAAGTTACTAATGTTACTGTTGAAGAAGTTTATGGTGACATGAGTGGGGTTCAAGGTATCAAAGTTAAACATAGAGAAACTGGTGAAGTAAGAGATTTAGCAACTCCAGGTGTATTTATTTTTGTAGGTCGTGATGTATTAAATGCTCCATTAAAACAAGAAGATGGCACTTTCCTTTGTAATTTAAATGAAGCAGGTGAAGTTATTGTTGATTTAAGAATGAGAACTTCAGTTGCTGGTCTTTATGCAGCAGGTGATATTAGAATTGATGCCCCAAAACAAGTGGTTTGTGCAGCGGGTGATGGTGCAACAGCTGCCGTCAACATAATTGAATATTTAGGATAAGGAAAACTTTATAAATGATAAAAGTAGGCATTTTAGGTAGTACAGGAAGAGTAGGTTCTCTTTTAATTGATGATTTAGCGAATGATAAAGAAGCTAGAGTATCAGCCGTTCATGTTTTTGGTAAATTAGAAAAAAATTTACCAAGTGATACAATCGTAACAAATGATATTCAAGTATTATTTGATTCATCAGATGTAATCATTGATTTTAGTGCGCCAGCTGCTACTGAAGTACTTTTAACACAAGTTATAGAAAATGGTGGAAATAAACCACTTGTTATTGCAACAACTGGATTTAGTAAACATCAACAAAATTTGTTGTTAGAAGCTAGTAAAATAGTACCTATTTTATATGCTACAAATATGAGTTTAGGAGTTGCAGTTTTAAATAAACTTGTTGCCCTTGCTTCTAAAACATTAAGAGATTTTGATATTGAAATAGTTGAACAACATCATAGACATAAAGTTGATTCTCCATCTGGAACGGCTTTAACACTTGCTGAACATGCAGCAAGTGCTAGAGATTTAAATTTAGATGATGTAAGAATTTCAGGAAGAGATGGTCAAATTGGTGCAAGAACTAAAGATGAAATTGCAGTAATGGCTTTAAGAGGTGGTGATATTGTTGGTCGCCATACAGTTGGATTATACAATGATGGTGAATTTTTAGAATTAAATCACACAGCAACAGCTAGAAATACCTTTTCAAAAGGTGCAATTAAAGTTGCAAAATGGATTATTGGAAAAGATGCAAAATTATACTCAATCAATGACGCTTTAGGTCTATAAGGAAAATCAAATATGTGCGCAATAGTTGGAATTTACGGTAATGATAATGCTGCAAGGTTAGCTTCGGTTGCTTTGTTTGCAATGCAACACAGAGGACAAGAAGCTACGGGTATCTCATCATCTTGTAATGGAAAAATCTATACAAAAAAAGATAGAGGTTTAGTTTCAGAAGTATTTACAGATGAGGCATTAAAATATTTAAAAGGTAATATGGCAATAGGTCATAATAGATATTCAACAGCTGGTGGAGATTCAATTTTAGATGCTCAACCTGTTTATGCAAAATATAAACTTGGAGAAATTTCAATTGTTCACAATGGTAATCTTATTAATAAAGATGAAGTAAGACAAGATTTAATTGACAAAGGTGCTATTTTCCAAACGGGAATGGATACTGAGAATTTGATTCATCTAATTGCAAAAAATACAAAAGATAGATTAAGAGATAGAATTAAAGAAGCATTAACACGAACTATTGGTGCATATTGTTTTATTGTTCAAAGTAGAGCTAAACAATTTGTTATTAGAGATAGATATGGAATAAGACCATTATCTTTAGGTAAATTAAGAAGTGGTGGATATATAGTTGCTAGTGAAACTTGTGCTTTTGATTTAGTTGATGCTGAGTTTATTAGAGATGTAAATCCAGGTGAAATGTTAATCTTTAGTGAAGATTATGATGAACCTGAATCAATTAAATTATTCGAACCTGAATATAGACCTTGTGCTTTTGAATATGTGTATTTTGCACGTCCAGATTCTGTAATTGATGGTAAAAATGTATATAGAACAAGAGAAGATATGGGTAAAGCATTAGCTTTAAATGATAAAAATAATGGCATGAAATATGATATGGTTGTACCAGTTCCAGATTCAGGAGTTCCTGCAGCTTTGGGATATGCAGCTGAAAGTGGAATACCATTTAAATATGGAATTATTAGAAATCACTATATTGGAAGAACATTTATAGAACCAACTCAAGAAATGAGAGACTTAAAAGTAAAAATGAAATTAAGTCCAATGAGATCAATGATAGAAGGTAAATCTTTACTTGTAATTGATGATTCAATTGTAAGGGGAACTACATCAAAAAGAATTGTAAAAATTTTAAAGGATGCAGGAGCTAAAGAAGTACATTTTAGAGTTGCAAGTCCTGAGATTAAATATCCATGTTATTATGGAATAGACACACCCCATAAAGAAGAGTTAATTTCAAATAATATGAGTAAAGAAGAAGTTTGTAAATATATAGAAGCTGATAGTTTAGAATATTTATCAGTAGAAGATTTAGTAAATGCAATAGGAAATGATAGAAATTATGCCCTTGAAAGTTTTAATGGGGACTATTTCGTAAAAGAGTAGAATGAATGAATTAAAAAATGTATTAACTATCGGAAGATATTTAAAAAATAAGTTTGGTGAAAAAGTTTATAAAGTTCCTATTTCAATATCTGGGTTTACTTGCCCAAATATTGATGGTACGGTAGCGCGTGGAGGATGTTCATTCTGTGAAAATGACTCCTTCTCTCCAAATTTACAAGAAAAAAAATCTAAGTTTAAATTAAATCCAAGAATCAATGAAAATCCTTATTTAGATAATCAATTAAAACAATTAGAAATGCAGTTTAATGCAACAAAACAAAGATTACAAAATAAATTTGGAACTAAAAAATTTATAGTTTATTTTCAATCTTTTACAAATACTTATGCACCATTTGCTACATTAAAAGCTTTATATGAAAAAGCTCTTAGTTTTGAGAATGTAATTGGGCTTAGTATTGGTACAAGAACAGATTGTGTAACTGATGAAATATTAGATTATTTAGTAGATTTATCAAAAGATAAAGAGATATGGATTGAGTTTGGAATTCAGTCTTTTTTTGATGAAACATTGATAAACATAAATCGTGGTGATACGGCTTCAAATATGAGATATTGGATTAATAGAAGTAAAGAAAAAGGCTTAAATGTTTGCGGACATCTAATCTATGGTTTACCAAATGAAACGCAAGAAATGATGCTTGAAACATTTAGACAAACGGTTGAGCTTAAAGTAGATTCTATAAAGTTTCATCCTTTATATGTTGTAAAAAATACTCTCTTAACAAATGAGTTTAAAAAAGGTAGATTCACACCCATTAGTGAAGAGTTATACATAGATACGGTTGTGAAATCTATCAAAAACTTACCTGAAAATATCTCTATACAAAGAATAACAGCAGGAATTGATGATAGTTCATTATTGTCTCCTGATTGGTGTCGAGATAAACATAAACAAATGAAAAATATTAGATTGGCTTTGGAAAAAGAGGGATTTAATTATTAAAAATAATATTAGGTTTTATCCTAATATTATTTCATTTTAAGTAGATAATCAACTACATTTTCAATAAATGCGTCATGTTTTCTATCTTTTCTATATGCGATATATAGTTTTCTTATCATTCTTTGATTGTTAATTCTTGATTCAAATAAAGCACCTGATTTTAAAAGTGATTCAATTGCATTTCTTGAAACAATAGAAACAGTTGGAGTTAAATTTTTATCTGAGTGTAAAACTGTTTGAACTATTGTTGTGGCTGAGGTAACTTCACTTGTAACATTAAATGTGTCACAATCAGGAAAATTTGCTTTTTCAAGATTTTCTTTAAATATTAATCTAGTGTGTGATTCTGGATTTCTGCATACCCATTTATATGATAATAAATCTTCAGCTTTTGCCTTTGCTGGTAATTTTTGATTAGAAAAAATTACAATTTCATCTTCCATCCATTCTCTATAAACAATATCATCATTTGAAACATAATTTTCAACTAATGCAATATCAATTTTTTTATCTAATAAATCTTTAATTGCTTCATGTGAAACTGATACATTAATTGAAACATCATTGTGAATATTTTCTTTTAGATTATTTAAAAATCTAGGTAAAATATAATTTCCTATTATAAAAGATGCTCCAAAAATAAAAGTAACATTTTTATTCATAATTTTTAATAATTCTTTTTCACCATTTGCAACACATTTTTCTATTTTTAAAGCAATAGCATGGAGCATTTGACCTTCTTTGGTAAGTCTAATACCATTTTTCTTTCGATCAACTACTTGTACATCTAAATAATCTTCAATAAATTTCATCTGTTGTGTAACTGCTGGTTGCGAAATACCAAGTTTTGCTGAAGCTTTTGAAAAAGATTTTTCTCTAACAACTGTCAAAAAAGTTTCTAATTTTGCAAAATCAGTAAGCATCATAACCTCCATAAAATAAATTATAATTATAATAACATTTATTTATATATAAAATAATTAAGAGGAATAATGAATTTATCTTATCTATGCTATAATAATCTAATATTGGAGAAAAAATGTCTGAAAATTTATTATCATCGTTGAACGAATCACAACAAACTGCTGCACAACATATAGATGGACCAATGCTTATACTTGCAGGTGCAGGTTCTGGTAAAACAAAAACTATAACCACAAGACTCGCATATTTAATATCAATTGGTATAGATCCAAGGTCAATTTTAACTCTTACTTTTACAAATAAAGCAGCAAGTGAAATGAGAGAAAGAGCTTTTAGAATGATAGACCCATCAATGATAAATACTCCTCCTTTATTATGCACATTTCATAAATTTGGACTTTTATTTTTAAAATTTCACATGAGTGAATTAAATAGAAAAAACAACTTCATAATAATAGATACAGATGATAAAAAAAGAATAATTAAGTCAATTGATAAAGAAATAACGACATCTTTGTTGGTTGCTGAAATTTCAAGATATAAAAATTCACTATTAACTCCAAGTGAAGTAAAAAGTACAGCTCAATTAAAACTTTATCAACAAATCGCAGAAATTTATGAAAAATATGAAGCATATTTGGAAAAAAACAATCTTGTAGATTTTGATGATTTATTACTTCTTCCATATAGAATATTAAGTAAAAATGAAAAATTAGCAAATGAAATTAGTCAAAAGTATCAATATATAATGGTTGATGAGTACCAAGATACAAATGAGTTACAGTATAGACTTTTAAGACTTTTATGTTCAAGTCATAGTAATCTTTGTGTTGTTGGAGATGATGACCAATCTATTTATGGATGGCGTGGAGCAACCATTAAAAATATTTTGAATTTTACAGAACATTTTGAAAATACAAATGTTGTAAAACTAGAAGAAAATTATAGATCAACAGATACAATTCTAAATCATGCAAATCAATTAATAGAACATAATCGGGATAGGCTTGGTAAAAAATTAATAGGTACAAGACAAAAAGGTGATTCAATTAGAATTTATGAATCACAAGATGAAAATGAAGAAACAAGAAAAATAATTGAAGATATAAAACAACTAATTGATAATGGAATAAGTCCTAAAAATATTGCGATTTTATTTAGAGTAAATGCTTTATCAAGATCACTTGAAGAAGGATTTAATAAAGCCGGATTAAACTATAAATTAGTTGGTGGAATGAAATTCTACGAAAGAACTGAAATTAAAGATTTAATTGCATATTTTAGAATTCTTACAAATGCAAATGATAATTTCTCAATCAAAAGAGTTATAAATAAGCCAAAAAGAGGGATTGGAAAAACTACTATTGATAAACTTGAAGCAAAATCAATAGAAAGTGGCAAATCAATTTTTGATTTAATTCAACACTTAGATTCAGATGAAATAACTTCAATAGTTGGAAAAAAGAATGCAAGAACACTAAAAGTATTTGAGGCTTCCATTTTAGATTTAAAAGAGTTATTAGAAGAATCAAAAATGAAGTTTTTTGATAGTTTTGAAGAGACTTTTGATTATAGAGCTTCATATGATAATCTTCCTGATGGATTTGAAAGACAAGCAAATATTGATGAGTTTTATGGATATATTAGAGATTATTTTATTCAAAATCCTCACTTAGATTTGAAAGATTTCTTAAATGAAATTGCACTTGAAAGTGAAAAAGATGAATATAATGGAGAAGCTGTTTCTATGATGAGTATTCATGCTTCAAAAGGTTTAGAATTTAGAAAACTTTTTATTATTGGGTTTGAAGAAGGTTTTTTCCCTATAGTTGGTGATGGAAGTGACTTAGAAGAAGAGAGAAGACTAGGTTATGTGGCGATTACAAGAGCTATGGATAACCTAACTTTATCATTTGTTCATTCAAGATTTTACAAAGGTAAAAGAGCAACACTTGTAAAAAGTAGATTTTTAAGTGAAAGCGGACTTATAAAAGGAAGTTTAACAATTGAAAAACAATCTGGCTTTAAAAAAGGTGATTTAGTACAACATAAAATATTTGGAATGGGAAGAGTTATCAAAGCTACAAATGCTGGTAAAGATTATAAATTAACTATAAATTTTGGCGGAACTCATAGAGATATTTTGTCATCATTTGTTCAAAAAGCATAATTGGAATTAAGTTGCAAAAAAGATTTTATGATAAAGAATTAATGAATAAATTAATAGTAGTAAATAAACCTTTATTTATGAGCTCAAATTTTTATTTAACAAGAATTAAAAAAAAATATAAAAATAAAAAAGCTGGTTTTAGTGGAACTCTTGATCCATTTGCCAAAGGTTGTTTAATAGTTGCATTTGGACAATATTCTAAACTTTTTAAATATTTAAGCAAAACTCCTAAAACATATAAAGCAGTTATCTGGTTAGGTGTAGAATCTGAATCTTTTGATATTGAAAATGTAATAAGTATTGATTTAGTCAAAAAAATAAATATTGAAAATATCAAATCTGAATTAAATTCTTTGATTGGAGAAATAGAATATGTTCCACCAAAGTTTTCAGCAAAAAAAATTGATGGTAAAAGAGCTTATGATTTAGCAAGACAAGGTTGCAAAGTGGAGCTTAATAAATGCAAAATGAATATTTATGATGCAAAGTTTATTTCATATAATCACCCTTTTATTACTTTTGAGACCACAGTAAGTGAGGGTTCTTATATTCGTTCTTTTGCTCAAATATTATTGGAAAAATTAGGAACAATTGGAACTTTGTCATATTTAGAAAGAATAAATGAAGGTGCTTTTTTTTATGAAAATGAAAAAGAGTTAAATCCTTTAGATTATATTGATTTACCTATAAATGAATATTTTGGAACAATAGAATGGTTAGATACAGGTAAAAAGATTTCAACTGATTATTTAGAAAAAAAAGAAGATGGAAAATATTTAATTATTACAGATAAATTTTTTAGTATTATTGAAATAGAAGAGGGTGATGTTAAATATTTATTAAATAAGGTTTTAAAAGTATGAATGAAATGAGTGAAAAATCATATGCAAAAGTAAATATTTTTCTAAAAATTTCAGATAAAAGAGATTCATATCATGAACTTGTATCTAGGTTTGTTAGAGTACATAGTTTATACGATACTATCTCTTTTGTTAAATCTAGCAGGAAAGCATTTAGTATTATAGGTAATTTCTCGTGTAATATAGAATCAAATACTGTATATAAAGCATACAATTTATTAAAAGATTTTGTAGGTGTTGAAGAATTTTTTAAAAACTATAGTGTTGAAATCAAAAAAAATATTCCAGAGTTTGCAGGACTTGGTGGTGGAAGTTCAAATGCAGCAACATTTTTACTTATGACAAATAAATATTGCAATTTAAATTTAACAAAAGATGGCTTATGTAAAATTGCAGTAAAAATTGGAGCTGATGTTCCTTTTTTTGTTTATGAATATGATAGTGCAAATGTTACTGGTATTGGTGAAATTGTAGAAAGATTTGATGAAGAAATACTAAATATAGATACAATAACTCCTAATATAAAATGTAACACAGGCGAAATTTTTAAACTCTTTAGAGAAAATTTTTATAAACAAATTTCAAGAAATGAAGCTGATAAATTGTTAAAAATGAAGTCAGTAGAAATTTTGAATAATTTAAATATAAAAGAAGCAAATGATTTATACGAACCTGCTATTAGTGTATATCCAGATTTAAAAGAATATACAAAAAAAGATTGGTTTTTTAGTGGAAGTGGAAGTTCATTTTTTAAGGTAAACAATGTCAAATAAAAAAGATACAAAAAAAAACTTAGTTTTTAAAAATAGAAAAGCATTTCATGATTTTACTATTATGGAAACATTAGAAGCTGGAATTATGCTTGAAGGTAGTGAAGTAAAAGCTATTAGAGAAGGAAGAATTAATTTAAAAGATTCATTTGTACGAATTATAAAGGGTGAAGTATTTATTTTAAATATGCATATTTCACATTTAAGTACAACTCATACAACTTATAGACCTGATGAGAAAAAAGATAGAAAACTTCTTTTACATTCAAAACAAATTGCAAAGTTATATGCAAAAGTGACAAAAGATGGAATAACATTAATTGCAACAAAATTATATTTTAATGATAAAAATATGATAAAGGTTGAAGTAGCAACTGCTCAAGGTAAAAAGCTACATGATAAAAGAGAAGATATGAAAGAAAAAACAATGCAAAGAGAAACACAACAGATATTAAAAGGAATAAAATAAGATAAATAGTATCTTATTTTATAAGTTTAAATTATAATAAAAATAATGTTTTATTTGTTAATTATTCGTTAATTCTTTTGTTTAGTTTAAGTTTTTCTTGGATATGATTATCGCAATGAGTGACATTTTTGTGACTTGTATATAAAATTAGTAGGAGGAGATTGATGCAAAACGGTGCACAAATTGAGTACGATTACTCTGTTGCAAAGGCCTTTACATTTGCAACAATTCTGTTTGGTATCATAGGTATGACTATTGGTGTTATACTTGCGTTTCAATTGGCGTTTCCACAGTTAAATAATTTAGCTGGAGAGTATGGTACATTTAGTAGATTAAGACCTTTACACACTAATGGTGTTGCTTTTGGTTTTGCTCTAAGTGGTATTTTTGCAGCATGGTATTATATCTCGCAAAGAGTTTTAAAAGTTTCATTAAAAGAGTCACCTTTTTTAATGGCAATTGCTAAATTACACTTTGCTTTATATTTCATTACTATTCTTCTTGCCGTTGTTACACTTTTTATGGGTATAACAACTTCAAAAGAATACGCTGAATTAGAATGGCCACTTGATATCTTAGTTGTTGTTTGGTGGGTTTTATGGGGTATTTCAATTTTTGGATTAATTGGAATTAGAAGAGAGAGAACTCTTTATATTTCATTATGGTATTTTATTGCTACATTTATCGCAGTTGCAATGTTATATTTATTTAATAATATGGAAGTTCCAACAGCACTAGTATCTGGTTATGGTTCATGGATTCACTCTGTTTCTATGTATTCTGGTACAAATGATGCACTAGTTCAATGGTGGTATGGGCACAATGCTGTTGCATTCGTTTTCACAACTCCTATTATTGCTATGATTTATTATTTCTTACCAAAAGAATCAGGACAAAATGTTTATTCTTATAAACTTTCTATCTTAGCATTCTGGGGATTATTATTTGTTTATTTATGGGCTGGTGGACATCACCTTATTTATTCAACTGTTCCAGACTGGATGCAAACAATGGGTTCTGTTATGTCAGTTGTTTTAATTTTACCATCATGGGGATCAGCTATTAATATGCTTTTAACAATGAAGGGTGAGTGGCAACAATTACAAACAAATACACTAATTAAATTTATGGTATTAGCTTCAACTTTCTATATGTTATCAACTATTGAAGGACCAATTCAAGCTATTAAATCTGTAAATGCTATTGCACACTTTACTGACTGGATTCCAGGACATGTACATGATGGTACTTTAGGTTGGGTTACGTTTATGATTATGGCAGCATTATTTCATATGGTTCCAAGAATGTATAAAAAAGAAATTTATTCTAAATCATTAATGGATACACAATTCTGGTTACAAACTACAGGTATCGTTTTATACTTTACTTCTATGTGGATTGCTGGAATTACACAAGGTATGATGTGGAGAGCTTATGACGAATATGGTTCGTTAGTTTACTCATTTATTGATACAGTTACTGTATTACATCCATACTATACAATCAGAGCTGTTGGTGGGTTATTATACCTAATTGGATTCTTTATGTTCTCATATAATATTTATAAAACTATTAGATGTGGAAGAGTACTTGATAAAGAACCAGTAAATGCTACACCAGTAGCTGCGTAAGAAAGGAGAGATTATGTTTCATTGGTTTGAACAAAGACCGTTTTTCTTTGCGGTACTAGTATTTATATTTGTTGCATTTGCGGGTATTATTGAAGTTATTCCAGATTTTGCAAAACAAAGTAGACCAACTGTTGGTACAAAACCATACAGTGTTTTAGAATTAGCTGGAAGACAAGTTTACATTAAAGATTCTTGTAATGCTTGTCACTCTCAATTAATTAGACCATTTAAAGCAGAAACTGATAGATATGGAATGTATTCTTTATCTGGTGAGTTTGCTTATGATAGACCATTCTTATGGGGATCAAAAAGAACTGGTCCAGATTTAATGAGAGTTGGAAATTATAGAACTACAGATTGGCATGAAAACCATATGTGGGAACCTTCTGCTGTTGTTCCTGGAA
Organism: Campylobacterales bacterium; assembly: GCA_019752775.1. Taxonomy (GTDB): domain Bacteria; phylum Campylobacterota; class Campylobacteria; order Campylobacterales; family Arcobacteraceae; genus Aliarcobacter. The sequence continues at coordinate 19,501 of JAIELU010000189.1, forward strand.
GTATTATGCCAGAATACAAACACCAATTTAAAAACAAAGCTGATTTAGATACTGCTTATGCTGAAGCATATACTGTTAAAACAGTATTCGCAACTCCATATGATCAAGATTTAGATGGTGATGGAAAAGTTGATGTTGAACTTGGTGATTACGACACTGCTATTGCAAAAGCAAAAGAAGATGCAAAAGCAATTGCTGATGGAATGAAAAATGAAGCTATAAAAGCTGCTGTTGCAAATGGACAAATTCCTGAGATAGTTGCATTAATTGCATATTTAAATTCTTTAAAATAGAGGTTGTTAATGGATTATGAAACACTTTTAACAGTGCAAGGTTATGGTAAATTCTTTTTGATTTTAGCAGTATTTATTATATTTTACTCTTATGCTTATTCTATATATAAAAGGGATAAATCAGGTGAGCGAGATTATGAAAAGTATTCAAACCTTGTTCATGATGATTCAAGTGTTTCGGTTCCTCTTGAAGAAAGAAAAAAAGATAAAGATATAGATAATAAGGAGAAATAAGATGAAGTCTATGATTATAGGTGGAATAATTCTTGTACTCGCTTTATTAGCAGGAACTTACTTTGCAGCAGGTGATGCTTTTATAGGCGATGATTATATTAACAGTTTAACAATGTTAGGTGCAGTAGCTATTATTACAATTACTGTATTCGTTGCATTGAAATATGTTAATCAAATGAGAAATGATACTGCGAGTGGTGATTTAGCTGAAGAAAAATGGGATGGAATTGGTGAGTATAAAAATGCTGTTCCAACTGGTTGGGCTTTAGCATTTATTGGAACAATTATTTGGATGTTTTGGTATTTTACTGTTGGTTACCCTATTAATGGGTTTTCACAAGTTGGTCAATGGAATGAAGAGACATTAGAATATAATGCAAAATTTGAGAAAAAATGGGAAAACCCATCAAATGAGACTCTAAAAGCTATGGGTCAATCAACATTCTTAGTACAATGTGCACCTTGTCATGGTGTAGATGCTGAGGGAATTAGTGGGAAAGCTCACAATTTAACAAAAAGAATTTCTAAAGAGCAAGTTGTTTATACTATTAAAAATGGTGCAAATAATTTTGCAACAGCATATCCAGCAGGAATGCCTCCAATGGCTTCAATGGGATTAACTGATGATGCAGATATTAATGCAGTAGCAGATTATGTTGCTGGTGGATTTAAAGGTACTCAACCTGTTTCATTTGCTACTTGTGCTGGTTGTCATGGTGATGATGGAAAAGGTATGGAAGCAGTTGCTCCAAATATCAGAGCTTATGATGATGCTTTAGTAATGTCTGTTCTAAAAAATGGTAAAAAAGGTTCTATTGGATCTATGCCAAGTTTTGATGGTAGATTAAATGAGACACAAGAGAAAGCATTAGCTACATACTTAAGAAGTATAGGAGAGTAAGATGGCTGGAAATACGCAAATGAA
>JAIELU010000179.1 GCA_019752775.1 Campylobacterales bacterium
CAAATTCAGTATTTGAAATTTTTCATAAAAGAAAACATAGGGGATAATGAGAAAATTGAATTTATTTTTGAAGATATAATATCATCTTTAAGTAATGAACATAGAAAATTACTTATAAAATACATTGTTGATTTAGACATAAAATTTGAAATTTTCAAAGAGTTGTCTTTTGAAAAATCATTCATGTCTTGGCAAGGCAGCGCTGTTCCTATGTATCAAAAACGAATAGAATTTTTTGAATCATTGCTTGAATTATTTGAGGGTATTAAATATTTAGAATTTAAAAAACATATTGAAGAGATTATTGAATGGAAAAAAGAAGATGTCAAAAGAGAAAAGAAAAATGATTTCCTCAGTGATTTTTAATATATAGAGTGTTGTTTATATTAGCAACACTCCAACTCACAAACACTCAAAGCTTTCATTCCTTGTTCATCTTCTGCTTTTCCAGTAGATATTCATATTTTTTGGATTTTCAAGAACCCTCAACATATTATCAATCACCAAACAAGCATTTTCAAAACAATCTATGTTTTTAAAGCTCACATACCTTTCATCAATTCTAATTTCATTGTTAGACATTTAAGTCTCCTTGTCGTATTTATATACAATTGTACTAGTTAATAAGTGATACTGCTATGTTATAATCTGAAGATTTAGTGACATTTTACGAAAGAAAAGGGAAATATGGCGGAAGTTTCAAGTGTTACCTTTCATTATGTGTTAAAAGCTTTAGAGAAAACAACAAATATTTCAATAAATAAAATGCTAAATGTTGTTGATTTATCTCCAGAAGTTTTATCAAAACATGATGGCAAAATAGATAGTAAAAAGCTATCTTTTATTTTTAGATATTGTATGAAAGAATCAAACAATCCAGCTTTAGCTTTGCATATAGGTCAAGCTGTTTCTTACCAATCTTTGGGACTTTTAGGGTATTTGCTTTTAAATACAAATAGTTTAAAACAGATGATTGAAAAATTTAATTATTATCAAAAAGTAATAAGTGGATATTTCAAATTTCAGTTTTTTGATGATGGAATTTATTATAAATTAGCAATTTATATAAATGAAAATCTAATGATACCAGTTCCAAGTTTTCATGCCCAAGTTCATCTATCTTCAATAGTTTCAATATTAACTCAAATTCTAGGGCAAAAAGTAATTCCTGAATTTACATATTTTTCCCAAGATGTTGATGAAAATCTAGTTGAATATCAAAAAATATTTGGAGAGAATATCTTTTTCTCAAAAGGTGAAAATGCAATATTTTTTAAACTAGATAAATTAAATATTCCAGTTAAAAATCCAAACTCTTCAATGTTGGAATATTTTGAAAATGAAGCCAAAAAGATTTTGGATGAGTTAGAAAATAAATCTTGGTACGCAAAAGTTGAAAAAGAGATTTTAAAAAACATAGGAGAAAAAGAGGTTACAATAGATTTAATCTCTTCAAATCTTGGAACAACTCCCCGAACTTTACAAAATTATCTAAAAGCAGAATCAAAAACTTTTAGGGATGCTTTAGGAAAAATTAGACAAAAACTTGCTCAACATTACATTGATAATACAAAAATGGATTTAAGTACAATCTCTTTTTTATTGGGATACAAAGACCCTAGTTCATTTTTTAGAGCATATAAAAAGTGGAATAAAAAAACTCCTAAACAAAGTAGTTAGAAGTTTAATTAAACTCTAACTCACAAACAACCTGCGCATGGTCACTACAAAGAAGTGAACCATTTTGATTTTTTTGAAGATGTTTATCAAAAACTTCATAAGAAGTGATTTGTCCTATATGATTTTGTTTGTTTTTATCAAATAAACTTGAAACAAAAACATAATCCAAAACATTTCCTTTTCCTGCAAAATAACTTGTTGGTGTTCGTTTTATCTCTTTTTGTTCTGGATGTGGATTGTAAATCTTTTTTTTGTAAAAATAATAAGCATCAAGAAGCAAATATTCATCTTTTTTCAAAGTTTCATCATGATATTTTTTATTCGTAAGTGCTTGGATTGTTACAGAAAACTCTTTATCATTTAAATCACACATTAAAACAGCTGGATTTTGAGTTCTTTTAATATCGCTAAAAATTGAACTAGCTTCACAAAGTCTTTGTTTTAAAGATAGTGAATAATTTTCTTCTAATGCTTTTCTGATTTTTTCTTTTTTTTCATTTAGAGTTGCATCTTTTGTAAAAACATATTCAAATTCGTTGTCTCTATTTGATTTTAAATGACAAACATATACATCTAACTCTTTTTGATTTGCTAAGGCTACAGTGGCTTTTATAGGAGCTCTTGCAAATTTGAAGAAACCATCCAAATGATGTTTTTTCAAAGCTGAAAAATCTATTTCAACTTTTTTTAGATTTTTAATAGGATATTTTGAAGCAAGAGCAACCGTTGTACTTATATAAACTTTCTCATTTTTCTTATCAGTTTTTGCATTATCTATTGTTTTAAAATATTTAAAACCTAATTCATTAAGTAAATCTTTTAGAGCTTTTTTTGAAAAAACTTCTTGAAAACCAATAATATCGCAGTTCATCTCAATGATTTGATTTTTTATCCAAGTTGTTTTTTCTTCCCACTGTTCAATATTGAATTTTTCTTTTTTTGTATACCACGAATATGGTGGTTCAACAAATTGAAAAAGGTTAAATGTTCCTACTCTTATTTTCATGTTCTTAAAGTATAAAAATACTATTTCTCCCTAATTTTTTTGCTTCATATAAACAATCATCAGCTTCTTTATATAAATCATCGCTACTTGGAATATCTTTGTCCTCTTTTGAAACTATTCCAATAGAAATAGTCAAATATTTAGATATTTTACTAGCTTTATGTTCTATTTGTAAATTTTCTATTTCATTTTTGATTAGATTTGCAAATTCAATAACTTTTGATTTATCTAATGCCGTAATTATTCCAAACTCTTCACCACCTAATCTAAAAGCAAAATCACTTGCTCTACTTGTTCGGGCTTTTAGAACACTTGCAACCTTCTCTAGCGCTAAATCTCCTTGTTGATGACCATAAGTATCATTATATTGTTTGAAATAATCAATATCCATAATTAAAAGAGAGAAATTATTATTTTCTCTTTTTGCTCTATTAATCTCTTCAATAATCTTAGAATTAAAAAATCTTCTATTATAAAGTTGAGTTAAATCATCTGTAATTGAAAGGAGTTCTATATATTTTTTATTTGTAATATTTGTTCTGATTGCTGTAAAACCAATAATTTCTTCATTTTCAAAAATAGGTTTTATAATAGTATAAACCCAATAATCTTCGCCTTTTTTATTTTTATTTCTAATTTCACCCTTCCAAATATCCCCTGAAAGAAGTTTTTCCCATATCTCTTTATAAAATTCATCAGGAGTATCAGGATGTCTTACAATATTATGCGGTTTCCCTATTAATTCTTGTTTTGAATAACCAGAAATTTCACAAAATGCTTCACTTACCTCTAAAATTATTCCATCTTTATCAGTTGAAGAGGTGATGACATTTTCATTAATGATATCTATATAATCTTGTAATTTTTTTTCAGTTTCATTTTTATTTTCAAGTGATGTATTTAAATCATTTGCTAAAGAAACAAACTCTTTATATGTTAAATCTTTTGTATCTATTTTTTTATTTTCTTTTGAGGCTTTTTGAAAAGATAAAATAAGATAATTAATATTAATATTTATAAATTTTGATATTCTTCTAGAGGTAATATATAATCCTATAATTATCAAAATAAAACTAATTGACATATAAATTAGTTGTAAATAAATAGCCTCTTTAAAAACAGCTTCTTTTCTTATTAGTTCATTTTCTACTTCATCTAAATATACTCCAGAACCAATAATCCAGTTATATTTGTCATATTTTTTTACATAAGAAATTTTGTCATATGCTTCTATTGTATTTATTTTTTTAAATTTGTAAGAAAAAAATCCACCTTCTGGATTTTGAGCAGCTTTTAGTTGTTGTTCAAAAAGATTTTTATATGGATGAGTAGCTGGGATTTCTATTTTTTTCCCTTCAAAAACCAAAGTTTGTGCATCAATGGTATTAACAAAAAGATAATTATCTCCATCAAATCTAACACTAGAGATTAATTCTAACATTTCATTTTGAGCATTATTTCTAATTTCATCTAGATATTCGCCCATACCAATATGCCAATTATATGGTTCAAACAGCTCCACAAATGATATTTTTGAATATTGTTTATTATCTTTAGAATTTGGTTTTACAAAAGTATTTACTAAAAAACCTTCTTTTTCTTCTAAAGCAATTTTAGCTTGTTGTTGAACAATAAAATTATTGTTTTCATCTTTTAAATTCCAAACATCTTTATATGAATCAAGTTCTATATTTTTATTAAAAATAATAGCTTGTCCCTTATTGCTGTTTATAAAGAAGTAGGTTTTGTCATTTTCATAGTTTATATTATTTATAGCTTTGGCTATTAATAACTCTATTTCTTCTTTGCTTTTTGTATCTTTATTTTCATTATAAATACTTTTTGCTAAATTATTAGCTTGCCTAACTCTCTCTCTTAACTTCTCTTTTACAGAGTTTATTAATATTTCTTCTTTTTGTTCAATTAAATTACAAGCACTTAGCACTTCTCTTTTTATTTGTTCTTTTTTGATTTGAGTAAACTCTTCTCTTATATGTATTTTATCATTTTCAAAATTTATATATTGAAAAATAATTGAAATACTAAATACTAAAAAAGTTGATATAAAGGCTGTTGAAAAGATAACTCTTCTTATAAAGTTTGATAATTGCATTTTAATTCTTGTATTATATTTAAAGAATAATTGTATCCAAAGATATTAATTTTTCTCATTAATACGGTGTTAATATTCAATTCATAAATTGTTAAAATCCCTATGTCATAATTTCACATATCAAAAATAAAAGGATTGAAAATGACAAGAAAAAATAAAGTAATATCAGGAATAGTTTTAAGTGTAATTTTAGCAAGTGGTTTATTTGCAGCGACTGATATGGATAAAAAAGGTGAAGACAAAAGATGTGATAATAAATGTATGATGAAAGATAATAGAATGAATAAAATGGATAATCAAAGAGCTGGGAATTTTCATTTATTTAGAGAATTAAATTTAACAGCTGAACAAGAAACAAAATTAGAACAAATCATGCAAGATAGCAGAAAAAATATCAAATCAGAAGACGAAGCTTTTTCAAAAGATGGATTTGATAAAGCTAAATATATCCAGATTATGAGCGAAAAAAGGGATAATATGTTAAAATCTCAAGCAGAAGTTATTGAAAAATCTTATGCTATTTTAACTACTAAACAAAAAGAGCAACTTAAAGTTCTTATGGATTTAAGAATAGAAAAAATAAAAGGGTAAATTTTGATTAAAATTGCAATGATTGAAGATGATTTAGAATTAGCAGAAGTTCTAACACAATATTTAAAGCAATTTAATATGGAAGTTACCAATTACGAAGAGCCATTTTTGGCTCTTTCAAGTTTAAAAATTAATAAATTTGACCTTGTTATTTTAGATTTAACACTTCCTGGAATGGATGGATTAGATGTTTGTAAAGAGATTGTAAAAAGTTTTGATATTCCAATTATTATTTCAAGTGCGAGAAGTGATATAACAGATAAAGTTACAGCTTTACAGCTAGGAGCTGATGATTATTTGCCAAAACCTTATGATCCAAGAGAATTGGAAGTGCGAATAAAAACTATTTTACGAAGATTTAATCACTCAAATATTCAAGAAGATGAACCAATACATAAAATTTTTCTTTTAAATACTGAAAAAAAAGAGATTACAAAAAATGGTAAATATATTAAATTAACAGCAGCAGAATTTGAAGTTTTATCTCTTTTATTAAAAAGAGAAGGTTTTATTATTTCAAGAGAAGATATATTTGATAACTCTGATATATTAAACCAAGATTATGAAAGTTCAGGTTCACTAGCAGTCATCATAAATAGAATTAGACATAAAATCGAAGAAAATCCAAAAGAACCACAATATTTACATACAATTAGAGGAATGGGATATAAATTTATACAATGAATAGACAATCAATATTTTTTACAATAAGCGTAAGTTTTATAATATCAATTTGTTTAGTAATAATTAGCTTTTTAATACTAATAACTCATGATTATAGAATGAAAGAAGGACAACTTTTAGATAAATATGTTCCTGTTATGAAAATGATAAATAGACAAGAAAAATCAAAAATTGATGATGAATTTATAAAAAGTTTAGAAGAGATAAACTATAAATTATATATTTATACCACTGATATAAATGCAATAACATATAATCCAAAAACTCAAATATTATTTGAAAAAGTTCATCCAAAATCTGATGATATTTTTAGAGTTCTTAGTTTAAATGATAAAAACTATATTTATATGAAAAAAAGAGGAGAGACTTTATTAATAGAAGATAATAATAGTTCAAATAGTAATAGTCATATTTATATAATATTAGTTTTTGCTATTTTATTTATAACAATTATTTTGGTTTATTTAATAACTTTACGAAAATTAATGCCTTTAAAAATCCTAAAAGACAAAGTAAAAACGCTAGGAGATGAAAACTTTGATTTTGAATGTTGTAATACAGATGGAAAAGATGAAGTTTCTTTGTTAGCCGTTGAGTTCAAAAAATCAGCCGAAAAATTAAAAAGTCTAAAAGAAGCTAGAAATATTTTTATTAGAAATATTATGCATGAATTAAAAACTCCAATTACAAAAGGGAAGTTTCTAACACAATTAGAACAAAATGAACAAAATAACGAAAAATTAAAATCAGTTTTTAACCGCTTAGAATCTTTAATAAATGAATTTGCATCAATAGAAGAATTGATTTCTTCAAATAAAAACATAGAAAAAAGATTTTATTATTTAGATGATATTGTTGATAATGCAAAAGACATTTTGATGGTTGAAGATGAATCTGTAATATCAAAATATGAAAATAAAAAATTAGAAATTAATTTTAAACTTTTTTCAATTGCTGTTAAAAATTTAATAGATAATGCAATTAAATATTCACCAAATAAAGAAGTTCTTATAAAAACAGAAAATGAAAATATAATATTTGAAAATAGTGGTGAAGAACTTAAATATCCCCTTGAAAAATATTTTGAACCATTTTTCTCAAATGAAGATAAACAAAAAGACTCTTTTGGTTTGGGATTCTATATTATAAGTAATATTTTAAAAGCAAATAATTATAGTTTAGAGTATGAATATATTGATGGAATAAACAGATTTATATGTAAAAAGGATAACTTATCTACGATATAGCAATTATTGGAGCAGGAGCTAGTTCTTTGATGTTGGCTTCAAATTTAGATAAAAAAAAATTTGAAAATATTTGTATTATTGATACAAATGCCAACATTGGTTCAAAAATAAAAGTTTCAGGTGGTGCAAAATGCAATATCACAAATGAACTTGTAACTTATAATAATTATTTAGGTGATAGGGAATTTGTAAAAGAACTTTTAGAAAAATTTTCTAAAAATGAGTTATTAGCTTTTTTAAATAAAAATGGAGTATTTCCAAAAATAAATCCAAAAATAGTAAAAGGAACATATTTTTGTAATTCATCCCAAGATGTTATTGATATGTTTACAAAACTTACTACTCATGTGAAAAAATACCTAAATACAACAGTTTTAGATGTTACTTTTGATAAACACTTTAAACTAAAAACTACTTCAAAAACCATAGAAGCCAAAAAATTAGTGGTTGCAAGTGGCGGATTATCTTATTCAGTTCTAGGAGCATCTTCGATTGCTTTTGATATTGCAAAAAAGTTTGGACACTCTATTATAAAACTCGAACCTGCACTTGTGGGTTTTACAGTACAAAAAGAGCAGTTTTGGTTCAAAAATCTTGCTGGAATTTCTATGCCTGTTTTTACTTTTGTTGATGATAAAAGAGTAGAAGGTTCGTTATTATTTGCCCACAAAGGCTGTTCAGGACCTGTTATATTAACAAGTTCACTTTATTGGAAAAAAGGGAAAATGACAATTGATTTTTTGCCAAAACAAAGAATTGAAACCTTTTTTCAAGGAAACAAAATTATATCTTCCGCTTTACCACTTCCAAAAAGATTTATTCAAGAATTTTTATTAAGTGTTGAATTAGAAGATAAAAGTGTTTCAAAATTAACAAATGATGAAAAAACAAAATTATTGTTATTAAAAAATTATGAATTCTCACCAGCTGGAAATTTTGGCTTTACAAAAGCAGAAGTTACAAAAGGTGGAATAAACACACAAGAGATAAATCATGATAGTTTTGAGAGCTTAAAACAAAAAGATTTGTATTTTTTAGGCGAATGTTTAGATATAACAGGAGAACTTGGAGGATTTAATTTTCAAATTGCATTTAGTGAAGCTATGATTTGCGCAAGGCAAATCAATAAATAAAAAAAGTTATTTTTTATAAATAATTTAACAATATTTAGCTATTATCATTTTTAATTCATATCGTATTAAAAAAGGTTATAAATGTTTTTTGGAAATAAAAACTCACAAGAGAAAGTTTCTGTTTTATTAAATGAGATTGAAGATTTAAAAAATCAACTTCTTTTAAAAGAACAAGAAAAAGAAGAGATAAAAAATGATTTTTCTAAACAATTAGAAAATATATCTGCTTTAAATGAAAAAAAAGTTGAAATTTTCAAACAAATAGCCAGCCATTCTCAAGAAGAAGGTTTAGTTGTTTTTGATGATAAAAACCAACTATTCTTCTCAAATAATTTAGCTCAATCAAATATAAAAGATTATAATGTAGTTTTAACTGCAATTTTGGAAAACCATAACCGTTTAATAATGGAAGATTGTGAAGCAAATATTTCAATAAAAACTTATGAAAATTACAAAATTGTTTCATTAAAAAAGACTTCAATCCATGACAATAAAAATGGTGGATTATTAGACAAACACAACAAAAATATGACTAACTCTTTAACTAATACACAAAAAACATATTTATCTTTACTTGATGAACTTCAAGAAATGTCAAAAGAATCAAAAGAAACAGCAACAGGTTCAACTCAAGGTTTAGAATTAATTATAGAAATAGTATCAGATACTAATAATTTACATAAAGAGATTGAAATCGAAAATGATGTTATAGATTCATTGGTTTCAAAAAGTAAAGATATTTCACAAGTTATTAATATTATTCAAGCAATTGCCTTTCAAACAAATATTCTTTCATTAAATGCAGCCGTAGAAGCTGCAACTGCTGGAGAAGCAGGACGAGGTTTTGCAGTGGTTGCAGCAGAAGTAAGAAATCTAGCAAATAGAAGTGCAGATGCTGCAAAACAGATAAAAGATGTTGTTAATTCAATTCAAAATGAAACTGCAAAAATAAAAAATAGCTCTGAAACAGTTTCAGAAGTAGTAAATGAGACAAAATCGAGAATTGAGATTTTGAGTAAACTAATGAATACTTTCCAAAAAAATTCAAATAGATCAGTTTATGAAGTTGAAAGTATTTCAAATAAAATATTTATTAACTTAGCAAAACTTGACCATGTTATTTATAAAAATAATTTATACCAATTGATTTTTGGTGGAGAACATAGCTTCAACGCTGTTGACCATCATAATTGTAGACTTGGGAAATGGTATGACACAGGACTTGGAAAAGAACAATTTAGTTATGTGCCATCATATAAAGGTTTAGAAAAATACCATCATACAGTTCACCATGAAGCAAATTTATTAGCAAAAGAGTGTTCAGGAAATAGTGTCTCTTGCTCAAAACAATTAATTGAAGATAAAATTGAATTAATTGAGATAGGGAGTGAGCAAGTATTTATTTATCTTGATAGAATTTTGGAAGAAAAAAATGAAGTGCTTATGAAAGAAGCTGCAAATAAATTATTTGAACAAGGAAAATAAAATGAATAATGACAAATATTCTATTGTAATTATAGATGATGAAACAGAAATTTTAAATGTTTTAAGTAGATTTTTAACAAGAAACCCAGATTTTTCAGTTACAACATATTCTAATCCAATTAGTGCTTTAAGTTCTATTGGACATTCAAAAGTTGATTTAGTTCTTTTAGATATTATGATGCCTCAAATGAATGGTTTAGAAGTTTTAGAAAAATTAAAAGCTAATGAACCTAACCAAAAAGTAATTATGATGACAGCATATTCAACTTTGGATAAGGTTTTAAAATCTCATAAAGAGGGCGCAACAAATTATGTTATGAAACCTTTTGATTCTTTACAAGCATTAGAAAAGAAAATATTAGAAGTTTTAAAGTCATAGAAGCATGAGAGATAAAAGCCTAAGTATTAGGTATTTATTTTATTTTTTAATTTCTCTTTTTGTTTTAATATTTATAATAAATATTTTTAAAGAAGATGAAATTCAATACTCATTGGAAAACTATAAAAAAGATGTTCATAAAGAGTATTTAAAATATAGCAATGAGTATAAAAATAGCTCTGAACTTATATATTTTAATGAGTTTGTAAAAAATAAACAACTTGTTAAAACTTTTAAAAATATTAATCATATGAATTCTTTAGATGCTAAAAAAGAGATTTATAATCATTTAAAAGATAGCTATCTTTTTTATAAAACTTTAGGTGTAAATGATATAAGTTTTTATTCATCTTCAAATAATCTTTTATTAAGTATGCAAGAAAATAACAAAAATGATAGCTTTGAAATTGTTGCAGAGGTTATTTTAAATAAAAAAGAGTTGAGTAGTTTTAAAATTGTTGATGATAATTATTATTTATTATTTTCAAAACCTATCTTTGATGAAAACTTAAACTTTTTAGGCGTTATAAATATAGAGTTTGATTTTACAACTTTGATTAAAAGATTAGAATACAACAGTGATTTTTCTTTTTCAATAATATCTTCAAATCAAATCAAGTTAAATAAAAATTTTTATATTAATTTGACAGATTCACAAAAAAGTTCAGTAATTGATAATATTAATAAAACTAAAGAATTTTCTTTAATTACGAAAAGTCATTCTATTAATTTTCCTATTATTTTTATTCCAATATTAAAATCTTTTGCAAATGAAAATAGTTTATATTTGGTAGCATATTATTCAAATAAAAATTCTAACATTGCAAAAATTGATAAATATTTTAATGTTTTATTTGTTGTGATTACACTTTTTATATTTATAATATTTTATTTTTCTTTTAAAGTAAGATATTTTAAAATGCAAAAAATAAGCATAGAAAAAGAGTATCAAGAACTACACACTCAAATTGATGATAATGTAATCAAAGTTGAGACAGATTTAAATGGAATCATAACTTATGCCTCAAAACAATTTTGTAAAATCTCTGGTTATTCACATAAAGAGTTATTAGGACGAAATGTAAATCTTCTAAAACATTCAAATATTGCAAGTGCTTTTTTCCAAAAACTTTGGAGTGAATTAAAAACTAATAATATTTGGGAAGGTGAGATTAAAAATCAAGATAGATATGGAAACTCTTATTGGATAAAAGGTGTGATTTTTCCTAAATATGATTTTGATAATAAAATCATAGGTTATGTTTCAATTCGCTCTAATATCACAGATATAAAACAATTAGAAAAAATAAATAAGCTTTTAAAAGAAGATTTATCAAATAAATTAAATGAAATAAAAATGAAAGATAAAACATTGGTTGATAGTACAAAAGTTCAATTAATGTCAAAAATATTGGATTCATCAGATTATCAATGGAAACAACCAATTTTGAGTATATCTTCACTGATTTATAATCTAAAAACTATTATAAAAAATGAAAAAAATAGTAAAGATAAACTTGAATTAATTCAACAAACTGAGTTTGAATTAAAAAACTTATCTGAAGTACTAAATGAAATAAAATATCTTTTTCAACAAAACCAAAATAAAATATCAAAAGTTACAAAGATTATAAAAGAGTCAGTTTTAGCTACACAAGAAGAACTTCAAGCAAATAATATAAAAATAAAATATGATTTAGAAAGTGAAATTTCTACTAATTATTCTTTTAATGAACTAAAAAATATTATATTTAATATGATTAAAAATTGTATAGAACAAAAAAAGTTAAACAATCAAGATGAAGTTATTATGTTAATTGATATTATAAAAGAAGATGATTTATTGATTAAAATTGAAGATAATATCAAAGGTGAAAATAAAAAAATAGATGAAAATCGATATTCAAATAGTAATTTATATTTAGTAAAACTTTTTGTTGAAAAAAATAAAGGTCTTTTTTGGTTTGAAAGTACAAATTATGATACGACTTATTATATAAAATTAAAAAATGAGAATATATAAATGAGAGTTTCTTTTTACATTAAACTTTTTCTGGCTTTTATAATATTTGCTATTTTATTATTAGGTTTTTCCTCTTTTGCTTTTAATAATTTTTATGAATTTGATAAGCAAAAAAAAGATAAAGAAAATATAGTAAATATTTTGAATCATCAAGAAAATAGTTTTAAAAGTTATGTAAAACTTTTTGATGAAAAACTTTTTTTACTAAATCAAAAGAATTTTTTGCAGATTGAAGAAAAAGAAAAATCACTAGATTTATTTAAAAAAATACTTTTTAATAATAAAGATATTTTAGAATTTAAAGTTATATCTTTGGATGCCCAAGAAATCATAAAAGTTACAAATGATTTAGGAAATATAGAAATTGTTCCAGAAGAAAAACTTCAAAATATTTATTCAAATTCTTATTATAAAAATATAAGAACTTTAAGAGAACAAGAAATTTGGCATGATAATTCAAATTTAGAAAAGCCAACAATAATTAATTTTATTTTGAGAGAAAAAAATTATTTTCTAATCTTAAAGGTTGATTTTAGTAGTTTTTTTGCAGATATTTATACAAATTTTGATAAAAAAACTTTGGTTTTTTTTGATAATAATAGTGTTATAAATAATATTAAAAAAGATGATATTTATTTAACAAATCAATCTATTTCAAAAAATATTTATTTAAATGAGAATAAATATTTTATTTTTATTACAGATATTGAACAAGATGTAAATAATAATTATTTGCAAGAATATTACAAATCTATAATTATTATTGGTTTGGGATTATCAATTATTTTATCCTTACTTTTTTCAAAACCAATAGCTAAATTAAATAAGATAATTGAAGATGAGAATAAAGACTTAGATTTAAGTATTAAAAAGAGTTTTATAGAATTAAACGAAAATCAAAAAGTTATTGATAAACATATTATGTTTATTCGAATGAGCAAAAATAATATTATTTTAGAAGTAAGTTCAGCATTTTGCTATTTTCTGGGCTTTTCAAAGGGCGAATTAATCGGACATGATTATAAAATGTTAATTCATAAAGATACAAAAAAGAAAGATTATTTAAAACTTTGGAAATTTGTAAATGATGGAAAATCTTATGTTGGAGAAATTAAAGGAATCAAAAAAGATGCAGAGTCTTTTTGGGTTGATTTATTTGTTGAACCAAATTTTGACAATTTAGAACAAATCATTGGATATACAATAATCACTTATGATACAACTTATAAAAAGAAAATTGAAGAATTATATAAAAATATGAACAATCAAGTTGAGCAATATAATGCAATTTTTGAAAATGTAAATAGTGGAATTGCACTAATTGATTTAGAAGGAAATTTTAAAAAAATAAATAGTACTTTTAGTAAATTTTTAAAGTATAAAAATGAAGAGTTATTAGAAATGAAATGTATTGATATTGTTCCTGAAAACTCAAAAGAACTTTTATCAAAAATACTAAAAGAAGCCCGAGAAATAGAGACTATTTCTAATATTGAAAAGATTTTTGTAAAAAAATATGGAACACTAATTCATTTAGAATTATCATTAAGTCTTTTATCTGATAAAAAACATTTTGTATTTGTGGTTAATTCTTTGGAAGATAAAAGAAAATTACAAGAATTAAATCAAAATTTGGAACTACGAATAAATCAAGAAGTGGAAAAAAGTATTCAGAAAGATAAACTTCACCAACAAGAACAAATAAAAAATGCAAAATTAACTTCAATTGGTTCCTTAGCTGCTGGAATTGCCCATGAAATAAATACTCCACTTACTTATATAAAAGGAAATTTGGAGTTGATGGAATATGATATTTTTGATTTACCACAAAGTGAAATTCAAGAAAGAATGAAAGAAGATAGTTCAAAAATAAAAGAAGGAATAAATAGAATTGCGAATATTGTTGAATCAATGCGCGAAATGTCTCAAAGTAGTAAAGAAATAAAAGAAAAAACAAATATTTATGCAACTTTGATAACTTCTTTAACTATGGCATATAATCGTTCAAGGCAAGTTTCTAAGATATATTTAAATAATAAATTATTTGATATAGATTCAATAAATAAAAATGAGTTTACCTATCTTTGTAAAGTACAAAAACAAAGAATTGAACAAGTTTGGATTATTGTTATTAATAATGCTTTAGATGAATTAATAAAAGTTGATAATTATGAAAATAGAGTTTTAAATATAAATATTTTTGAAGAAAATAATGAAGTTATTATAAGATTTAAAGATAGTGCAGGAGGAATTAATAAAGGAATTATTTCTGATATATTTGAACCTTTTATTTCATCGAAAGTACATAGTGGAATGGGTGTTGGATTAAATATTGCCAAAAAAATAGTTGATGAACAAGATGGTAAAATCAGAGCTTATAATGAAGATGTAGGTGCGGTGTTTGAAATTAGGTTACAAAAGTGTGAAGAAGAATAAAAGGTTATTTAAATACAATTATGAAAAATTTTACAAAAGAAGATAGATGAGAATAGGCTTTATTGGCGATATTGTAGGTCGTCCTGGAAGAAAAATAATAAAAGAAAATTTAATAAAAATTAAAAAAGAGTATGAAATTGATTTTGTAATTGCAAATGGTGAAAATGCAAGTCATGGATTCGGATTAACAATTGAAGGTGCAAAAGAGCTTTTAAAAAGTGGAATAGATTTAATAACAGGTGGAAATCACAGTTTCGATAAGAAAAAAGATATGATAGTTTTACTTGAAACTGGAAATGTTTTACGCCCTGATAATTATCCAGAAGGATTAGTAGGAAGTGGAGTTAAAATTTGTGAGATTCAAACTTCAAATGGAATTGAAAAATTAGCAGTTATAAATCTAATGGGACAATATGGAATGCCAACTGTTGAAAATCCTTTTAATTGGGCAAAAAAAATAGTAACAAATTTACAAGAGCAAAATATTAAAAATATTTTTTTAGATTTTCATGCAGAAGTTACAAGTGAAAAAAGAATTATGTTAATGATGTTCAAAAATCAAATAAGTGCAATTTGTGGAACACACACCCATGTGGGAACGGATGATTTACAGATTTTTGAAAACACTGCATATTTAACAGATATTGGATTAACAGGTTGTAGAGATAATGTAATTGGAATGGAAAGTAAAATACCTATTCAAAAAGTAACTACAGGAATTGGTGGACATTTTGAAGTTCCAAATTCATGTAAATCAATTTTACAAATGATGGTTGTAGATATTGAAGATGGAAAAGCATCAAGTGCTTTTAAAATAAAAAAATATTGTAATAATCCTAAATTATTTATAACAGAAGCTTTTATTGATTAACATTTAAACTATATGGAATTAATAAAAGTTAGGATAAAATAAGTATACTATACACAAAAATCAAACAAAATCAAAAGGTTTAATTGATGATAATAATTCCACAAACAAAAGGTGGCGTAGGTAAATCTACTGTTGCTATGCAGGTTATTGCTCCTTATTTATATAAAAAACATGGAAAAAAAATTACATATATTGAAATTGATGATGAAAATAATGATTCTCAATCATTTACAAGAACAGAAATTGTAAATAAAAAAATGCTTGGAACAAATAGATTAAACGAACTTGATGAACTGATTTTAATGGATGACAATCACGAAGTTATAGTTGATGTTGGTGGAAATAAAACATCTTCTTTAGTTCTTGATGAAATCAAAAAAGTAGGTTCATTTGGAAATATCAAGTGGATTATTCCTTTAGGTGATGGTGAACTTGATGGAAAAAATGCAATAGCAACCATGAAAAAAATCAGAAAAATAGAAAAAAATCCAGAAGATAATATAATTTTTGCCCTAAATAGAGCTATTTCTATGGATGAAGATTATTATAATGAGCAATTTATTAACTTCTTTGGACATAAATATTTAGAGTCAAACTCAGTAATTTGTGATTTTGTAAAAGACCCAAAATATTTCCCAGTTAAAAATGACAAAGTAATTACAATGAGTAGATACTTAGGTTCAACTGTTTGGGAAATGGCTTATAATAACACAGATTTTGCAGCAAAAGCTATCCAAGCAAAAGAAGTAGGAGATATTGAAAGTGCTAGAAAATATCTATTTTTTAGAAGAATTCAAACAGAAGCAAAAGATTATGTATTAAATACTTTAAATAAAATCTTTTGTGATTTAGATAGATGGATTGAAATTAAAAAATGAGTGATATGAGTTTCAAACAAGCAAAAGAGCTTGTTGAGAGAATGGAATTTTCAGAAATTGCTTTACGAAAAGCAGTTGATAATTTTGAAAAATCATCACAAAATTTTGATATAACTTTAAAACATCAAGAAGATATTATAAACAAATTGCCATATGCTGATAAAAAATTATCTTATATGTATATTGCGGTTGCTACAAATATAGGATTGATTTTAGGGCTGATAATAGGCAAATATCTTTTATAAAAATAAGAAAATAGGATAATTTTAAAATGGAAAAACAAGAAAAAATCGTATCAATGTTTAATGATATTGCAGGAACTTATGATGTTGCAAATAGAGTTTTATCAATGGGAATTGATAAATCATGGAGAAATAAAGCTTGTAATTTAGCCTTTAATCTTTATGGTAAAAAAACTATTGAAAAAATCGTAGATGTTGCTTGTGGAACAGGAGATATGATTTTATTTTGGAAAAAAGTTGCAAATGAGAATTCTATAAATCTACAAAATATTGTAGGCGTTGATCCTAGCGTTGGAATGATGGAAGTTGGGAAAAAGAAACTTCCTGATGTTGAGTTTATTGAAGCTGGAGCTGCCTCAATGCCCCTTGATAGCTCTAGCGCTGATATTATTTCAATTTCATATGGAATCAGAAATGTTGTGCAAAGACAAGAGGCTTTTGATGAATTTGCAAGGGTTCTAAAAAAAGATGGATTAGTTGTAATTTCAGAGTTTACAAAAAATAAAAAAGAGAAATTACTTGACCATTTAACGGATTTTTATATGAATAAAATTCTTCCAATTTTAGGTGGATTAATTTCAAATAATAAAGAAGCATATACATATTTACCAAACTCAATTGATGAATTTTTAACAACAGACAATTTATGTAAAGAGTTGAAAATAGCAGGTCTTGAACCAATTCATGTAAAAGCATTTTCAATGAATATATCAACTTTAATAATCGCTAGAAAAATTTAGTTTTCTAAGCTTTTATTATGACTAAACCAATCAGCGTATCAACTCTTAATGTTCAAATAAAATCACTTTTAGAAACAACTTTTATTCAAGTTTATGTTGAGGGTGAAATATCAAATTTAACTTATCACAACTCTGGACACATCTATTTTTCAATAAAAGATGAAAGCTCAACCCTTTCATGTGTAATGTTCAAGGGAAATACAAAATATCTAAAATTTCAACTTGAAAATGGTTTGAAAGTAGCAATAAATGGAAACATTACAGTTTATGCACCAAGGGGAAATTACCAACTTTTATGTAACAAAATTGAACCAGCAGGGCAAGGTGCATTGGCATTTGCTTTTGAGCAATTAAAAAATAAACTTGAAGCAAAAGGTTATTTTGATGGAAATTATAAACAACCACTTCCAAAATATCCTAAAAAAATAGCACTTGTAACATCTCCTACCGGTGCAGCCATTGAAGATATGAAAAAAGTAGCAACAAATAGATGGCCTTTAGTGGAATTTATTTTAGTTCCAACTTTAGTTCAAGGTGAGGGTTCTGCAAATGATATTTCAAATTCTATTAAATTTGCAGATAAATTACATTGTGATATTATGATTGTCGGACGAGGTGGTGGAAGTATTGAGGATTTGTGGGCATTTAATGAGGAAATTGTAGCAAATGCTATTTATGAAGCAAGAACTCCTATTATTTCTGCTGTTGGACATGAAGTTGATTATTTGATTTCTGATTTTGTGGCTGATATAAGAGCTGCCACTCCCTCAAATGCGGTGGAAATTGCTTTGCCTGATATAAATGAGCATAGAATGTATTTGGATTCTTTGATGAATGAATATAATAATCGATTAAAAAATATATTATTTAACAAACAACAAGAGCTTTTTAATATGAAAAGATTGTTTGAACAAAACTCTATTGAGACTAAATTTAATTATATTCAAACAGAGATAAATCTGTTGAAATCTTCATTTAAAACTGATTTATCACAAAAGATATTAAGTTCTTCAAATCAATTAAATTTATTAAAAAGTAGTATTCAAAATAGTTTTTCAGCAGTTTTATTAAAAACTCAAAATCAAATAGATTTATTAAAATCAAATTTTGAATTAAATCATCCTGATAAAAAAGATAAAAATGGATTTGTACAGATTTCTAAGGATAATAAAATAATTTCTTTAGAAGATTTAAAAATTGGGGATGAAATTCAACTACAAACACCCAAGTATATTGCAAACTGTATTTTAAACAAAATTGCAAAACAATAAAATTTAAGTTTACAGTAGGTAGAATAATAAAAAACAAGTAAAAACTCTTGTGGTTATAAAAAGGAATATATTATGGAAGATAATGAAAGAAAAGTTATAGATTATGCAAATACTAGTGAGTTTATGACATTTGAATTGGGTGCGATGAAGTATGCAATTGAATTACCAAAAATTAGAGAAATTTTAACATATCCAGATAATATTACTCCTTTACCAAATACTACAAAATGGGTAAAAGGTTTGATTAGTTTAAGAGGTGAAGTTGTTCCAATTTTAGATGTTAGACTTAAATTTAATACAGGTCCTGGAACTTATGATGAAAATACATCTGTAATTGCAGTTATTACAGAAGATAAAAGAATTATAGGAATAGTTGTAGATTTAGTTGATGATGTTCAAAGACTTGATACAAGTATGTTAGCTGCAGTTTCTGAAATGGGTTCAGCAATTCCATCAAAATACCTAAAAGGTTATATAAGACTTGCAAATAATCAAATGTTAGTAGTAATGGATATTGAAAGAGTTGTTGCAAAAGACGAGTTAAAAGATTAATAAAATAAAAAATAAGTGATTTTATGAGTATAGATAAGAATCTGTTAAAAAAGTTTACACTTTTATATGTAGAAGATGATGATGTAATTAGAGTTGAACTATCTCAGTTATTGTCAAACTTTTTTTCTATGGTTCATGTAGCAAAAAATGGTAAAGATGGCTTACGCACTTTTTTGGAAAATCAAGATGAAATAGATTTGATTTTAACTGATCTTAATATGCCAGAATTAAATGGCATAGAAATGATATTGTAACCTTTGATTAATTTATATTTAGCCAAATTTCCAGTCATGCGAGTATTTGGATAATATTCATCAATATATTTCATTATATAATAGATTTGAATACCATCAACAATCCAAT
>JAIELU010000258.1 GCA_019752775.1 Campylobacterales bacterium
CTTCAAATAATGCCTTGTTTTTCTCAATTTGCAAACAAAAACATCTTTCCAGAAACTTTGAACATATTTGAAACTAACCTAAGAAATGGCAGGCTAGGCTTTTGCCCCCCATGGAAACAGAGTTCAGAAAATTTTTTTTTTTTATCAGTAGTATTTTTCTTTTCATTTAGACATTTTTCCATCCAACAATTAAAAAACTTTGTTATTAGAAAAAAACTTTTCGCCTGAGAAGTATTTTTTTCCTTTTTTTCTTTGCTAGTTTTAAAGCCATATCTGCATTATTTAATAAATATGAAGTTCCATAGGCAACTCCAATAGTTGCATTTATATAAATTTCATTATCATTTATGATAAAAATATGATTTTCTATGCAATTTGCAAGGTGTAAAGCAAGAGTTTTAATCTCTTCATAAACTCCTTCCATCGGTAAATATAAAGCATATTCATCTGCATGAAGTTTAAATAATAGTGCATCTTTTGAAACATTTTCTTTTATAATAAGTGCAGTATTTTTGATAATATCATTTCCGATTTTATCACCATATAAATCATTTATATGTTGAAATTTATCAATATTTAAAATCATTAAGATTGCATCATCTTCTAAAGTTAAAGTTTCTATTAATTTTTTTCTATTAGGAAGAGTTGTTAATTCATCGTGATAAAATTGATATTCAAGAGAATCTAACATATTGTTAAATACATTTTGCATTGAATCAATTTCTGTTATTTTATTGTCAATTCCAACTCTTTTTGTTATGTCTTTATGATTAGAAATATAGTCTATATTTGTAATAAAGTTTTTAATTGGTTTTACTAAATGTCTATCAAATTCTAAAAATAAAGCAATAAAAATAACAATTGAAAATAAAATTATAAATAAAATAAAGAAGTTAATAATTGATGAAAGAGAGATTTTTAAATCATCGATTGGATACATTATGTTTATAACGCCTAATACATTTCCCTCTTGAGCTTGAGTATGGCATTTTAAACACTCTTGTTTTGCAAGAATTGGATAATAATATTCTATTGTGGAATCATCAATTATATTTAAAATATCATTATTTTCAAATGCTGATTGAATAAAAACATCTGTTTTTCTAGCCTCTGAATCTTTTAAAATATCTCCAAATTGTTTGGCAACTTCTTCTCCTCTATAAACATGTACAGCCATATTTTTATCAACAGAATTTAGTCTTGAGATTATTTTTTCTAAATCGGTTCTTGTCCAACCTCTCTCCATTGCTGAATATAAAGATTGAAATATAAGTTCGGTAGTTTTTTTAGCATCAACTTTTGATAGTTTCTCAATAGCTTCTTTTTTCATATAATGAGTGTAAACAAATGCAATTGACAATGAAAAAGTAAGAGTTATAATAATTATTTTTAAGATAAGTTTATTGTAGCTTGTAGTTTTAGTCATAATCACTCATTTCATAAAAATAATTAAATAGTTTTAGATTATATAGGATATTTACTTTAAAGTAATATTTCAAACTTTTGATTTTAGATTTTACAATCAAAAGTTTAAAAAGTCAAAGCCTATTTTTATAATCTTTTTAGTTTGTTATAACCGATTTTAATTAGTTTTAGTAAAGGTTTTCTGTATGAACTAAATACATATTTTTTAATCTCATATGCAATTCTTCCTTTTACTGTTAATATTCCAAAAATATCTCCAGCTGCATATTTTCCACCAAGAGCAATTAAGATTCCATCTAATTTAGGATTAGATTTAATCATAGATTTTCCAGCAATCATACTTAAAACATTTTTTCCAGCACTTGTACCACTAATTCTTGCTATTGTAACATTAGGAGGCATTATTTCGCCCTTTTTGTTTTTTATTTGAGCCATATCTCCAATTGCAAAAATATTTTCATACTTATCTGATTGAAGATATTCGTTTACAATAATTTGTCCTCGTGCATTTTTTTCAACATCTAATTGAGATGTAATTGTAGAAGCTTCAATCCCACCTGTAAAAATAATAAAAGAATGATAGATTTTTGTACCATTTGATAGTTCTAAATGGTCTTCATTACACTTTACTAATTTTGTATTAGTAATAACATTAATTCCTAGATATTTTAGTCTTTGATGAGACATACTTACTAATTTTGCTGAAAGTCCAGGAAGTATCGTATCAGAGCTACTTACAAGTGAAATTTTAAGATTATCGCAAGAGAAATTTCCTCTTTTGAAAAACATTTTTGAGTTATATGCCATTTCAGCAGCAATTTCAACACCTGAAAGCCCAGCTCCCACAACAACTATGTGAGTATCATCACATTTTTTTGCTTCATCACTAATTTTTTTAAATAATTGATTCTCAAAACTTTGTTTAAAAAACATTGCCCAATGAAGTTTTTTAATATCGTGAGCATTATTAAGTCCTGGAATTTGTGGAGGGAAAAAAGTTCGTGTTCCAGCTGCCATAATCAAATAATCAAATTCAACTATTTCTTGTTCTTCTGTGTAAATCTTTTTTTTCTCATGATCAATTTGTCTAACTTTTAGATTTTTATATTCTAAATAATCATGATTAAGCCCCATACATAATGTTGTTAAATCTATTGTAACATCAGCAATATTTGATTTATTAGCGATTAAATCATAAACTTCTGGTTGTAAATTGTGAAAAGTATGTTTATCAATTAGGGTGATTTTTATATTTTTATTTTTAACTAACTCTTGTAACGCATAAATTCCTGAATATCCACCACCGATAATTACAACTTTTTCCATATAATTTAATCCTTTATTTTTTAGAAATACTACAAAAATTTTATAGCCCATTTATAGCGACTTTTAAATTTAAAGAGTCATTGTATAATATGCTTTTAGTGAGAAAAGAAAAATTTAGAAATATTCCTTGATTTAAATCAAAAATGTTTATAAATGACACTTTATTGTCACTTTTAAAATTAGCTACAGAATATTTAAGTAAAATAAAAAATAAATAAAATAATTAGGAATATATAATGAAATATGTTGGCGCACATGTAAGTGCTAGTGGTGGAGTTTATAATGCACCAATAAATGCTATGGCAATTGGAGCAAAAGCATTTGCACTTTTTACAAAAAATCAAAGACAATGGGCTGTAAAAGAATTAGATACAAAAACAATTGATAAGTGGTTTAAAGAGCTAGAAAAATCTGGAATTCAGGCAAAACATATTTTGCCACATGATTCATATCTTATAAATTTAGGTCATCCCGAACTTGAAGCAAGGGCTAAATCATTTGATGGTTTTGTTCATGAAATTCAAAGATGCGAGATATTAAAACTTGATAGATTAAATTTTCATCCAGGTAGCCACTTGCGAAAAATAAGTGAAGAAGAATGTTTAAATAATATTGCTGAGTCCATGAATAAAGCAATAGATATTACAAAAGATGTAAAACTTGTAATTGAAAACACAGCAGGTCAAGGAAGTAATCTTGGATACAAATTTGAACATTTAGCATATATTATTGACAAAATTGAAGATAAAAGCAGAGTTGGGGTTTGTATTGACACCTGTCACATGTTTACAGCTGGGTATGATATAAGAACAAGAGAAGCTTATGATAAAACTTGGAATGAGTTTGATGCAATTATTGGAAGAGAATATTTAATGGGAATGCATATTAATGACTCAAAACCAGAGTTAGGAAGTCGTGTTGATAGACATGATTCCCTAGGAGTTGGAAAAATTGGTTGGGATGCTTTTAAGTTTATAATGAATGATGAAAGAATGGATGATATTCCTCTTGTTTTAGAAACTATAAATGAAGAGATTTGGGCGCAAGAAATTCAAGCACTTTATGATTTAGTTGAAAAATAATTTTTCAACTAATCATCTCAGAGATTTTGAATAATTAATACAATCGTGTAAGTTATCAAAAGTTTTTAAATGTATATCGTCAAATTGGAATTTGGCTTTTTCTAATTTTTTTAAAATTCTTTCATTTAAGCCTAAAAATACAAGCTTTTTATTGTTACTTTCAAAATTATCAACTATTGATTTAAGAACAATAATTCCTGTCATATCAATTATGGGTACATTTTTCATATTTAAAATTACTACATTTGTACTTTCATTTACATTTAAAAGTGTTTTTAATGCATTTTGAGCAGCTCCAAAAAACATGGGACCATTAATATCATAAATAGAGATATTATCTGGAATATCTGGATGAATAGTATTTGTTCTGTTATTTATTAATTCAATAGAATGTAAATCTATGGTTTTTTTGATAAATAATATTGAAGCAAGTCCCATACCAATAGCAACAGCTACTTGCATATCTATTAAAACAGTTAAGAAAAAACATGTTAAAAGAACCAAAATATCATTTCCTGGTGCCACTTTTACAATATTAATAAAATGTTTAATTTCAGACATATTCCAAGCTACCATTAACAAAAGTGCCGAAAGTGATGCCATTGGTAAAAATGATAAATAAGTTGCTAAGAAAGAAATCGATGCTAGAATAAATAAAGAGTGAATAACCGAAGATATTTTTGATGTAGCTCCTGATTTTACATTTACAACAGTTCTTGCAATTGCAGCAGTTGCTGGAATCCCTCCAAAAAAAGGAACAATTATATTTGTAATTCCTTGCCCAATTAATTCTTTATTTGGGTCTGTTTTATGTCCTGTCATTCCATCTGAAATTACAGCACATAATAAAGATTCTAAAGCTCCTAAAATTGCTATTGCAATACTATGAGGAAGAAGTTTGTAAAATAAATCAAAATTCATTTGATCAATATTTAAATAACTCCAAGGAAGTTCAAAATGTAAAGGAACAGGAGGAATTCCTTGTCCTTCTAAATTACCAATTTTATAATCAAAAGTTGAATATATTGTTGAAATATTTAGTTGAGGAAAATATATATTTGCTATGTAAACAATAACTGTTATAAATCCAAGTGCAATAAGTGCAGAAGGTATTTTACTTTTTGTTTTTTGCCAAAAAATAAGAATAAAAAGAGTTGTTGCTCCAACTATTAATTCAGTTGGTTTAAAAGTGTTGAAATTATTAAAAATGAGAAAAATTTTATCTAAATAATGTCCTTCAAAATTTTCAATACTTAATCCAAAAAAATCTTTTATTTGATAAGTAGCAATTACTACTGCAATTCCTGAAGTAAATCCAACAGTTACTGGATAGGGAACTATCTCTATTAAAGTTCCTAGTTTTAAAAATCCTGCAATTACTAAAATAAAACCTGACAATAAACCACAAATAAGTAATCCTGAAACTCCAAATTCATGAACGATTGGAATAAGAATTACAATAAATGCAGCAGTAGGACCTGAAATATTTACCTTACTACTTCCAAAAATTGCTGCAAAAAAACCTGCAATAATTGCTGTATAAAGTCCAAGCTGTGGGGGAACTCCTGTGGCAATTGCTAATGCCATAGATAAAGGAAGGGCTATTATCCCAACTGTCAAACCAGATAAAATGTTGTTTTTCATTTTTTTCTCATTTTAGATTTTCTCGATGAGTTTATTTTATATTTTGAATTTTTTAATCTTTTTATCATTGAAGATGAAATTTGATACATCTTTATAATATTCTCTCTAAGATTAATATTTTTTTCATTATTTCTTGCAGTCTCATAATAACTTAAAAGTCTTAAATAATCAAAATCATTTAAAAAAGTATAAAAAATAGTTGATTTCTCTTCTTCTACTACCCATTCACTCAAAAGTGCCAGAATTATTTGTTCAGGAATCCAAAGTTCTCCTTCTTTTAATTGAGTTTCGATTTGTTTTACGATTGTATTATAATAAAAAACTAAAGCTTCATCATTGGGAAGAAGTTTATTATTTACTTGTTTTGTTTGTTGATAAGCCATAAAAGATTTTAATTCGTAAGCATTTATTATTGTTTTGTCTAATTTTGTATTTAACTCTATAATATTTTTTTCTATTTCTTTATTGAAATTTTCATAACCTAAGTCAATTTTATATGTCTCATTTTTTATATTTTCAAGAAGTTCTTCAATTACAGTTTTTATATAAATAAGTAATGCATCAGTTTTTATATCTCTTAGAAGTTTTATGCAAATTTGAGCAGGAGTATTGGCACTCATGTAAATCCTAAATATTAAGATGAAAGATTTTAAATCAATAATACTTAATAGTGAATTAAGTTCAATTTATTTTAATATATTCATTTGATGTTTTAATATGAATTAAATTATAATTCAAGAAAAAAATATGGATTAGAATGAAAAGTAAAATAAATGATGAATTAAATAAGGTAAAAAGGGAGTTGTATCTAAAAGCTGCTGCTGGGTATTTTGATAAATGTGGCTATAAAAATTTCAAAATTTCACAACTTGCTGTTGAATTGGGAACTTCAATAGGAACTATTTATAATCTTTTTACTTCAAAAGAAGATTTGTATTTAGAATATTTAATTTTAAAATTACAAAGTTTTTTAGATAAATTAAATGAAAAAGAAACTACTAATCCTATGCAAAATCTTGAATTATATTTATCTTGTAAATATGAGATATTTATTCAAATAGATAATAATAGAGATGAAACGCTGACAAATGACCCATATTTTTTTCATAAATTAGATATTTCAAATCATGCAATAGTTAATGAAATTTATGAGTTTTTAATAAGACAATTTAAAAGTTTATATCCAGATTCACAGATGGATTATAAACATATAGTAATACTTTTTAAAAAGCTATCAGATGGATTTATAGAGAGTTATTTATTGGAAAAATATGATACTAAAGATATTGTGGAAAATACAATAAAACTTTTTCTCTATGGTTTAGAAAAAAAGTAATATTATTTATCTCTTATTCCTTAGAGTTTATAAATCTCAAAATTTGTATCTTTTATATCTTTTTTGATTATATCTTCCCATTGTTTAACTTTTTTAGCATTTTTATCTTGAGAGAATAAGCCATCTTTATAGATATTAACAAGCATTTTTTGAGCGGCTAACATATTTTTTGAAGCTGCAAATTCTAATAAATCAATTCCTTTATCAACATCAACTTTTGTATTTATCCCTTGCAAATAAAATCTTGATAATTGATAAGCTGAATTTGGATCAACATCGCTTGAATCTTTTAGAAGCTGAAAAGCTTTATCTATGTCTTTTTCAACTCCATCACCTTTATAATATAAAAATGCTAAAGCTAGATTTGCGTAAGCATTTTTATTATCGATTGACTGATTTAAGTAATCAATCGCTTTTTTATAATCTTTTTTCTCAACACTATATGTTCCCATTCTAAGTTGAGCATAAGAGTTTTCATTTACGATCTTTCTATAACAAAAAAGCTTATTATCAATATCTTCTATTTTTTGACAAACATTAGCTTTTTCAAGTGCAATGGCATCTTTATTATTTGAAAATGACAAAAAAGAAGGCATTGAGGGCATTGAAAACTCTGGCATTTTTAAAGAACAAGCTGTAAATAAGAATATTGATAAGCTTGGTAGTAGTATTTTTTTTAACATTTATATTCCATAAATTTTATTTGTAAAATTTGCTGATGTATCTTCATATTGTTCTTGCCAATAACTTGATTTATCTGTATTTCTTTCAATAAACTCACCATTTAAATATAGTTTAGATAGTTGTTGTTGAGCAGCTTTTACATCATTTGTTGCTGCATAATTTAGAAGTTCTAAAGCATCTTCAACTTTATTTTTATCAAGGTAATAAAATGACAATCTATATGCTGCAATTGGGTCAATTTCTTTTGTATCTTCTAAAAGTTTAACAGCTAAATCGTTATTAACAGCAACACCAAATCCATTTCTATAAATATCTGCTAAAGCGGCATTTGCATAAAAATTACCTTTTTGTTTAGAGATATTTAATCTTTGAATTGCTTCTGGAAAATCACCTCTTAATTGAGCATTTAACCCCAATCTTAATTGAGCAAAAGAGTTTTTATAAGAAATTAAGTCATAACAATCCATCTCTAAATGTTTATTTGTATTTCTACAATCATCAGCAATTTGAAGTTCATTTGATGAAGCTTTTAAAAATTCGTTATGACTAGAACAGCTAGTTAACGCTAATAAGCAAAGAGTTGTTAAAGCAAATGAAGATGAGATAGTCTTAATCATTAATATTCCTTTTTTTAAGTTACTTGTATAATTCCTTAATTCTAGCAAGTTTTATATTCATAAGTAGTTAAGACAGATTGATGTATTATATTGTACTTAAGGGGAGATTAAATGATTTTAATAGGACTTTTTTTATTTATAGCATTTGTGGCTATTTCATTAAATATTTATAACCACACAAACTTGGATTATATTGAAGAATATTTGAAAAAAAATAACTGTCAAGAATATGCATATTCAAAGGGTTCATACAAGGCTTTTTGTGATGATTCTTTTATTGAAATAAAAAATAGTTTTGTCGTAAATATTGATGAAAACTCAACTGTCTTTAAATATAAAGATATAAATAATTTAGAAATAAATCAACTTAATCTAATAATAAATAACACTCACAAAATAACTTTTAAAGAAAAAGAAGAGTTAAATGATTATTATAAAAAAATATCAGAAAAAATAAATAACTAGGATAATGAAATAAGAATGAAAGAAGTAATTAATTTTATAAAAGCACAAAATGTTGAAACAACGAATTTTTTTGGACAATTAAAATGTTCACAAGAAGAAGCAAAAATTTTACAATTTATGTCAAAAGAGTATGTAAATGGTAGAGATACATTAGGTGTAATAGATATTTTAGGTGAATTTTATGATTTAAAAACATATAAACATCTGGAAAAACTTGATTTAATAAAATCACTTTTGGAATTTGGATGGTTGGTTCAAGTATCTTTTGAACAAGTAAAATTAAGTGAAGTTTCAAAACTTGAACTAATTAATTCAAGTGTTTCTTTATCAAGTGCGTATTTAAAAATGCTTGAAAATGGAAGTAATGATTTTGTTCTTCCCGAGATTAAAAACTATTCAGACCATTTAGAATATCTTCAAGATCAATTTTTTAGAATAGATTTAGCACAACAATTAAATGTT
Organism: Campylobacterales bacterium; assembly: GCA_019752775.1. Classification (GTDB taxonomy): domain Bacteria; phylum Campylobacterota; class Campylobacteria; order Campylobacterales; family Arcobacteraceae; genus Aliarcobacter. The sequence goes on from JAIELU010000258.1 coordinate 9,042, forward strand.
GTTAGAAAAAACTTTGATGTAAATAGTCCTAGTTCAAATAGATTAAAATCAAAATTAGTACTTCTTGAAAATAGAATAAAAGAGAGAATAAAAGTTACAAGTAATTCAATAATGCTTGAAGATTTTTTCAAAAATAATGAGTTAAATGAGCAAGAACAAACTCTATTTTTAGCACTTTTAAAAGAAGAGTATTCAGGTGGAGATGGAAGTCTGCGAGATATGAATTCTTTGATTGAATTAATTTCAAGTGATGATTATGAAAAGATAAAATATAGAAGTTTACTTGAAGAAAGTTCAACTTTAGTTTCAAAATCTTTAATCGATTATGATGAGGTTTTAACTCCATTTGGTGGGATTAATAGAAATTTTTATATTCCTGATGAAGTTTTATATAAAATTTCACATCCAACTAAAAAAAGCACAAATGTTGGAAAAATAAAATTAGACACTATCATAAAAGAACAAGATATGTTTGAGTTAATTTCAACAACAAAAACTTTGGATGATGTTGTTTTAAATGAAAAAACAAAAGAGACTTTAGATGCACTTTTAAAACAAGTTGATAAAAATGTAATAAACCGTTTAAAACAATGGGGAATAAAAGACAAAAAGAGAGGAATTGAAGCAAAAATAATTTTTTACGGAGTTGCTGGAACTGGAAAAACACTTACAGCTTTAGCTTTAGCAAAATCTCTTAAAAAAGATGTTTTAAGTTTCGACTGTTCAAAAATTTTATCAATGTATATTGGTGAAAGTGAGAAAAATGTAAGAAGTATTTTTGATAAATATTATGAACTTCGAACTCAAACAAAATCAGAGCCAGTTTTACTTTTAAATGAAGCAGATCAATTTTTAAGTTCAAGAGCTTCTGGAGGAGTTAGTAGTAGTGATAAAATGCATAATCAAATGCAAAATATTTTCTTAGAGCAAATTGAAAGATTTGATGGAATATTAATCGCAACTACAAACTTACTTGAAAACTTAGATAAAGCATTTTCAAGAAGATTTAATTACAAAATTGAATTTGTAAAACCAAATAAAGTACAAAGAATTGATCTTTGGAAAAAACTAATACCAGTAAATTTACCCCTTGAAGAAAATTTTGATATTGAAGAATTAGCAAAATATGAATTAACAGGCGGACAAATAGAATTAGTTATTAAAAATACAGCTTATAAGATTGCTGTTAGTGATGAACCACTATTCAAAGTTGAGAACTTTAAAGAGCAAATTACAAAAGAGCAAAAAGGTCAATTTGATAGTGAAAATAAAGTAGGTTTTTTCTAAATCTATTTTTAGTTTTTGATTCATTAATAAATATCATAAATATTTCATCTTTAAAAAGTATTATTAGTTATAATATTTTATAATATTTTAAGAATATAAAAAATAATAGATTTTATTTTCAAATCTTTACTAAAGATTTTATGTTTCTTTTTGTACCAGTTTGTTTCTAATCCTTAGAAAAACATTAAACAATAAGCTAATTTTTATTAGGTTAGAATATCATTGCATACATTATTAATAAGTGGCTATTTATTACAAATAAGATATTATATTTGTAGAATAAGAGAACTTTTTAGCTTTAAAAGGATAGATTAAATGACACATATGGAATTTGCACATCCCTATTTTGGTGCATTTGTAATGTTTATTGTAACATTTAGTGCATTTGGTGCAACAGTATGGCTTTCGAGATATATTAGTAGAAAAATTGCAAGGCTTGATACTGAAAAACTAAAAACAACTTTATATGAGTGTGGACCTGAAGTTACAAAACAACCTAATAGTATTTCTACACAATTTTATTTAACAGCATTATTATTTATTTTATTTGATGTTGAAATTATTTTTATGTTTCCTTGGGCAATTAACTTTAAAATCTTAGGATGGTTTGGGTTTGTGGAAATGATATTATTTATTACACTTTTAGCAATTGGATTTTTATACGCATGGAGAAAAGGAGCACTTGAATGGCACAGCATAAAATAAATTATTTACAAGATAATGGAGCTGCTGTTAAATTAACAACTATTGATAAGTTAGTTAATTTTGGTCGTTCTAATTCTTTGTGGCCTATGACTTATGGATTAGCCTGTTGTGCTATCGAAATGATGGCAACTGGCGCATCTCGATACGATTTTGATAGGTTTGGTACAATTTTTAGAGCAAGTCCAAGACAATCTGATGTTTTGATAATAGCAGGAACTCTTACAAAAAAACATGCTGAATTTATGAGAAGATTATATGACCAAATGCCAGATCCAAAATGGGTAATTTCTATGGGATCATGTGCAAATACAGGTGGAATGTTTAATACTTATGCAACTGTTCAAGGTGCTGATAGAATTATTCCTGTTGATATTTATCTTCCTGGATGCGCACCAAGACCTGAAACTTTACAATATGCCCTTATGGCACTTCAACAAAAAATTAGAAAAGAATCAATATTTAGAAGCATAAAGAAAAAGAGGTTAGTATAATGAGAAAATATACTCCTAAAGATAGTGTACAAAAACAAGCTTATTTCTCAGATAGATTTTTTGTATCTCCAAGCGTTCCTAGATTTAATCCAAACAGCGATGAGATTTTTGCTAAAGATTTTGAAGAAATTAATTATAGTATTAATGTTCAAGAGGCTTTTATTGAACATACTCATTTAGTAGTTATTATTGATAAAAGTTTTTTAATTTCATGTATTAAGCTTTTAAAAGAAAAATTAGAATATGACATGTTAATGGAATTATCAGCAATTGATTATTTAGCTACAAGAGATGGTTATGAAATTTTTTATGAATTTTTATCTTTGAGTAAACATAAAAGAATAAGAATTAAATGTTTTTTACAAAAAGATGAATCTATAGAATCAGTAACATCACTTTTTAAATCAGCAAATTGGTCTGAGAGAGAAATGTACGATATGATGGGTGTAAAAGTAGTAAATCATCCAAATTTAAAAAGATTAATTATGCCAGATGATTGGTATGACCATCCATTGAAAAAAACTTATCCACTTCAAGGTGATGAAACCGCTTCATGGTATGAAGTTGATAAAATTTTTGGAAAAGAAGCTAGAAGTATTATTGGACCAGAACAACGAGATCCAGCTGCAATTGATAGATATGATACAACAAGATTTGCAAGACTTGGACATGAAGTTCCATTTGATACTGATATTTCTTTATTTGAACCTGAAACAAATATCTCTTATCAAGAAGAAAACAGTTCAAAAATTATGAAAAAATTAAAACCTGAAGAATCAGTTGTTTTAAAAAGAAGAAGGTAGAAAATATGCAACAACCAAATAGACTAAAACCTTTTTTTGAAAATATTCATTTTGAACGAGAAGATAATACTATGATGGTAAACTTCGGTCCTCAACATCCATCTGCTCATGGACAATTAAGACTTATTTTAGAGCTTCAAGGTGAAGAAGTTGTAAAATCAAGACCAATGATTGGATACCTTCACCGAGGTATGGAAAAAATGGCTGAAAATATGATGTACAACGAATTTTTACCAACAACCGATAGAATGGATTATATAGCAGCAACCTCAAATAATTATGGATATGCCCTTGCAATTGAAAAACTTCTAGGAATTGAAGCTCCAAGAAGAGCTGAAGTTATTAGAACTATGCTTTTAGAATTAAACAGAATTACTTCTCACCTTTTTTGGTTAGCAACTCATGCTCTTGATGTGGGTGCCATGTCTATGTTTCTTTATTGTTTTAGAGAAAGAGAATATGCAATGGACTTAATTGAAGATTATTGTGGGGCAAGACTAACTCACAGTGCTGTTAGAATAGGTGGAGTTCCTTTGGATTTACCAGCAAACTGGACGATTGATTGTTTATCATTTTTAGATGTATTAGCAAAAGAGTTAGAAACTTATGAAGGGCTTTTAACAGAAAATAGAATCTGGAAAATGAGACTTGAGAATGTTGGAGTTATTAGTCCAGAAATGGCAAAAAGTTGGGGTTGTTCAGGTGTTGTTTTAAGAGGAAGTGGAATCAAATGGGATTTAAGAAAAGAGATGCCTTATGGTATTTATCCTGAACTTGATTTTGATATTCCAGTTTCACAAACTTGTGACTCTTATGGAAGATATAAAATTTGTATTGCTGAAATTAGAGAATCTGCAAAAATTCTAAAACAATTAGTTCCTATGTATGAAGAATCAGATACCCAATTGATGGCACATGCGCCAAACTATATATCAGCTCCAAAAGAGCAAATTATGACTCAAAACTACTCTTTGATGCAACATTTTGTTCTAGTAACTCAAGGTATGAGACCACCTGTTGGTGAAGTTTATGTGGCTACTGAATCGCCAAAAGGTGAGTTGGGATATTTTGTTGTAAGTGATGGAACTCCTTATGCTTACAGAATGAAACTGCGAACACCTAGTTTTCAACATACAGCTCTTTTAGAAGAGCTTTTAGTTGGATGTCAATTAGCCGATGTTGTTACAATTATTGGTAACTTAAATATCGTTTTTGGTGAAATAGATAGGTAGAGGAAATATTATGAAAAGATTTGATTTAAGATATTTAAAAGATGACTTTTATACAAGAATGTTGGAACTCCTTGATAAACAAATTGCACCTGAAGAAACTGCAATTATTTTGTTTGAAATTGGAGATTTTAGCCATATTCAAAAATCTGCAGATGTGGTTTATGAATCTGGATATACATTAATGAATTCATTAAAATTTAATGAAGTTGATTGGACAATTGTAGTAAAAAAAATAAAACCTCAAGCAAAAATTATAGTTGAAGAGAGCGAAAAAGATGAATAACACAGAACAAATTTTAAATAGTGATTTTATTATCTCTTTTGGAACTTTTATTGAAGATGAAAAATTAAACGATTCTATTTTAGAGGCTGTTAAAAATAATGGAGCAAAGTTTGTTTATATGCATCCTATTGATAATTTTTCTTTAAAACCTTTTTATTCTCAATTAATAAAATACGAAGTGGGAAGTGAAGAGGGAGTTAGTGCTTTATTATTAAACAGTTTTACTTCAAATTGTGATGAAAATATCAAAAATTATTTAGATGATTTAGATTTAGGATATGTTAGTGCTGAAAGTAGTGCGGGAGAAGAAGAGTTTGAAGAAGCTTTTGAAAACTCTTTAAAGGCAAAAGTTAAAACTTTCATTATTGGAGATGATTTAATAAATCACGAAAGAGTAGAAAATATTATTCAATTACTTGCTTTAATAAAAAAATATTCAGATTTTAATTTAGTTGTTTTAAATGAAGACTTAGCACAGAAAATAGATTCTTGCAAGAATTTTGATTTAAAAGAATTAGAAGAATTAAAGTCATTTAATGGAACTTTGGTTTATAAATTAATAGATGAAAAAAACGATGAATTAATAGCTAGCCAAACTTTTGCAAATATTTCAAAAGTATCAAATGGTAATGAAATTTTTGTAATATCAAAGAATGAGAGAATTAAAAGAGTATTAAAGATTGATGAAAATTTACATGGAACAATTGCAATATTAAAAATAAAAAATAATGAAAATATTTTTGATGGATATAAATATAAACAAGTAAAGATTGAAAAGGTTGAAGCATAATGAGCGATATGATTACACTAACAATTGATGGTAAAGAAGTTCAAGCCAAAGATGGTGAATCTATTTTAAATGTAGCAAGGGCAAATAATGTATTTGTTCCTGCTGTTTGTTATTTGACAAGATGTTCTCCAACACTTGCTTGCAGATTGTGTTTAGTTGAAGCTGATGGAAAACAAGTATATGGTTGTAACACAAAAGTTAAAGCAGATATGAATATTTCAACAAACACTGAAAATATTGATAAAGAACGACGAGCGATAATGGAAGTTTATGATGTAAACCATCCATTACAATGTGGAGTTTGTGACCAAAGTGGAGAGTGTGAGTTACAAAACTACTCTTTATATATGAAAGTTGATTCTCAAAGTTTTAGTATAAAAGATATTCACAGACCAACCCAACATTGGGGAGTTATGAATTATGACCCAGCTTTATGTATTGTTTGTGAAAGATGTGTAACTGTATGTGAAGATATGGTAGGTTCTAAAGCACTTAGTACGGTAAAAAAAGATTCTGATAATATTGATAAAGTGTTTAAAGATGAGATGCCAAAAGATGCTTATGCTATGTGGAATAAACTTAATAAATCGCTTATTGGTTATGATGCAGATGCCTGTACAAACTGTGGAGAATGTATTTCAGCTTGTCCCGTTGGAGCTTTAGTTTCTCATGATTTTCAATATACTTCAAATGCTTGGGAGCTTAAAAAAATACCAGCTGCAAATCCACACTCAAGTGACAGTGCTTTTATGTATTATGAAATAAAACATGAATCAATTGATAAACACGCAACAAAAAAAATCTATAGAGTTACAAATGAACCTCATTTTTCAACTGTAAATGGAGCAGGAAGATTTGCTTATGATTTTGAAAACAAAGTTGAATCAAAAGATAAAGATAGTTTTGCAAAAGCGCTAGAAGCTTTTAAAAAAGCAAAAAATATAAGATTTAATTCATATATTACAAATGAAGAAGCTTTGATTTTAGAAAAAATAGCTCAAAAAATGGGAGCGAATCTTGTAAATGAAGATGCAAAAAGATACCAAGAATTCCTAAAAAACTACTCTAAAACTTCAGGAAAATCACTTTATTCTTCAAAACTATCAGATGTACATAACTCAAACTTTGTAATTTCTGTTGGTTCATATTTGAAATCAGATTTACCAAATGCAAGATATGCATTTAATAACTCAGTTTCTATGAATAAAGGAAGTGGATTATATTTTCATCCTGTAGCTGATCCCGTTATGGAAAAAATTGGGAAAAAAGGTAAAACGACAGAGTTTATTTATCATGATGCAATGGTTGAAGAATCTATTTTATATTTCATATTATATAAATTTGGGAAAAATTTACCCTCAGAAGTTCAAGAATATATCAACTCTTTAAAAGAGATAAAAACTAAAACTTTAACAGAAGTTGTAAAAGAAACAGTTATTGAAATCGTAGTTGATGAAACAACAGGTGAAGAAAAAGAAGTTAAAAATATAGTTTCTACAAATGTTTCAAAGGAAGTTTCTTATGAATATATCTCTTTATTGACTGATTTTGGGAAAGATGAATCATTTATAGATTTACTTGATGAAATGTTAGCTAAAAAAGATACTTTCTCTTTAATGGTTGGAGAAGATTTAATAACTCATCCAAATGCTGAAAACCTTGCAAAACTTTGTGGATTAATTGATAAATGTACAGCTTTTGATGTGGTAATTATTCCATCTCAAACAAATACTTTAGGAGTAGCACAAATCTGCACACTTTCAAATGAAGTTGATGGCTTTTCTGTGGGTTATAATATGAAAGCAGATTTTGAACTTTCAGCTTTAGGTGATGGAAACTTAGATATTCCAGCACTAAATCAACAAGAAGGAACTTTTACAAATATTGATAAAAAAGTAATTCCTACAAATGCAGCTTTAGGATTTAATGGTTATACACTAAACGAAATTGCAAATGAACTTTTAAATGAAGATGTTGAATATACAATAGAATACACAGCTAAACTTCCAGTTGAAAAAGGTTATGAAGCTATTGCTTTTGATGATTTGCCAAATAGATTTGGAAATGACCAAGTTGAATATAGAGGTTATGAATTAACTTCAAATGATACTTTAACTCAAGATACAACAAAACAGATAAACATTGAAAAAATTGCTTTATCTGATAATGAGATTTTGATTTATAAAGCAAATCCAATTAACCAATTTAATGAATTTACAGCAATTGCACATGAATTTAAAGAAAATTTACAAGATGGAATTTTCTTCTCAAAAGCTCTGTTTGAAAAACTTGAATTATCTGAGGGTGATAAAGTAAAAGTAAATGCTAATAATCATGAGTTAGTATTATTTGCTTTTATTGATATTCAAATAGATGGAAATATTCCTTATGTATCAACATTTATGAAAAATAGCCCATCAAATGTTTTATTTAATACTTATAGATTTAATAAAGCAAAAGTAGTAAAGGCATAAAATGGAAACAAGTATTATTATAGAAACAATCATAAAAGTAGTTGTTGTTTTATCAGTTTTTTCAGCACTTGCTGGATTTACAACTTATATTGAAAGAAAAGTTTTAGCATTTATGCAACGAAGACTTGGACCTACAAATGTTGGACCTTATGGATTATTACAAATAGCAGCGGATGGGATTAAATTATTTACAAAAGAGGATTTTATTCCAGCGAATGCAAATAAACCAATTTTTATGGTGGCACCTTTAATCACAGCTGCAACGGCTTTCATTGCAATGAGTGCAGTTCCATTTTTCCCAGAATTTGAAATGTTTGGATATACAGTTAGACCAATTATTTCTGATATTAATGTGGGTGTTTTATTTGTAATGTCTGTTGGAGCCGTTGGACTTTATGGACCATTACTTGGTGGTATGAGTAGTGCAAATAAATGGGCATTACTTGGGGGTGCAAGAACTGCAATTCAACTTTTATCTTATGAAGTAGTTTCAGGACTTTCACTTTTAGCGCCACTTATGATGGTTGGAAGTTTATCTTTAATTGATATTAATAACTATCAAGCAGGTGGATTTACAGATTGGATAATTTGGTCGCAACCATTGGCATTTATATTATTTACAATTGCTGGATTTGCAGAGACAAATAGAACTCCATTTGACTTGCTTGAGCATGAAGCTGAATTAGTTGCAGGTTATGCGACTGAGTATTCAGGTATGAGATGGGGTATGTTTTTTATTGGAGAATATGCGAACCTTTTTACAATTTCATTTTTAATTACACTTATATTTTTAGGTGGTTTTAATGATTTATGGTTTATCCCCGGTGGATTTGCAATTGTATTAAAAGTTATGTTTTTGATTTTTATCTTTTTGTGGACAAGAGCTTCTTGGCCTCATATTAGACCTGATCAATTGATGTGGTTATGTTGGAAAATATTAATGCCACTTGCAGTACTAAATATTTTAGTTACTGGTTTTGTGATGATGTTTTAGGAGTTAATTGTGGAACTAAAAGATTTTAAAAATAGAAATATATCAGATAGATATATCACGGTTCAAGAAGATAATTATCCTGAAACTTCATGGGATATGTTAAAACAAGTATTTTCTCGTTCTATAAAAGGTGAACTTTTTATTGGTATGAGAATCACTTTTGGAATAATGTATAGAGCTTTATTCAAAGGTGAAATGGCAACTGTTCAATATCCAAAAGAAAAACTTCCAATTGGTCCAAGATACAGAGCAGTACATAAACTTCTTAGACTTTTAGAGTCAGGAGAAGAAAGATGTATTGGTTGTGGACTTTGTGAAAAAATTTGTATTGCAAATTGTATTAGAATGGAAACAAGAATTGATGAAAATTCTAGAAAAGAGGTTATGGAATATACAATAAATATGGGAAGATGTATTTTCTGTGGATATTGTGCTGAGGTTTGTCCAGAACTTGCAATCGTTCATGGTGGAAGATATGAAAACTCAAGTGAACAAAGAGCTCATTTCTCACTTAAAGAAGATATTTTAACTTCAAAAAACGGTTTGGGAGCACAACTTGAATTTGAAGGATATGGTTCGGTGTCACCAGATGCAGATAAAAAAATTAAAAAAACACCATTATCATACTAAGAGGAGTCTAGATGTTTGAAATTATAGCTTTTATAATATTTTCCGTGTTAACTATTAGTATGTTTAGTATTACAGTTTTAACAAATAATGCTTTATATGCATTAAGTTCCCTAGCAGCTGGAATGATTTTTATCTCTGCCTTTTTCTTTTTATTAAATGCAGATTTTTTAGGTGCAGTTCAAATCGTAGTTTATACAGGTGCA
>JAIELU010000242.1 GCA_019752775.1 Campylobacterales bacterium
TAGTTCCTCCACTTCAAATACTCAATCTATCTCTATTTCACATCTTTGCATTATTCAAGCTTGGATGATATATGCTTTGCATCTGATTAAGATTAGTATATTAGTTGACTATTTTCTTCATTTTCTAAGTGTGGATATGACTGTTTTATCACATAATCAGCAAGTTGAGAGATTGTCTCTTTATCTCTACTTCTTGAAAAAAACTCAAATGTTCCAACTCTTACCCAAGATGGTGACATTCGTAAAACGATAGCACATGACTCTTGTTCCCACTCTCTGTGAGCAAAAGAATCAGAATCAATAATACCTAAAGCTCTAGTTGTAGGAATTCCAAGACCAAACATAGCTTCACTCATAATATATTCTCTAATTGATGAACGCAAAACCGCTCTTCCATCACCTTGTCGTGAATATCGTGTAAGTCCCGAACCTTTTGTTTGTAAATGCCAATTATTAACCGCACCCAAATTTATAGCTCTTCCATCACCAAGTTGAGGAACAAAATACCCAAATTGATGCCCAGCATAAGCCATCGCATAAGGAGTTGAACCCTCTAAAATCTTACTTCCATTTATAAAATCCACAAAATCCTGAGTTTGGCACTCTGAATAATCAAGATTTATTAAATCACAAGCAAGTGGGTTAAAAGATACAAGTTTTGGATTTTTAAGTGGGGTGGGATTTACTTTGTGATAATACTTTTCATCAAACTCGAAATAATCAACTTCAAGTTTTAATTCGTTTAATTTCATAATTTTTCTCTTTTGATAAATATTTGTTTGTATATATGCAAGAAGCTTACCAAAAGAGAACATAAAAGAGGATAAGTTTAGTCTGGTTTAAATATCTTTACAGAATCTTCCTTTTTTATTGAAAGAAAACTTTTGTTCTTGTTTCATATTTTGTTCAATATCCTTTATGAATTTTCCAGCTTTAATTAAATTTGTATCATAATATTCATATTGTTGCCAAATATCTATGGCTTTTTCCATATACTCTTTTGCTTTTAGGCATTCTTTTAAATCTTTATAAAGTAAAGCTTGATTACTGTAACTTAAAGCAGTATCAGGATGTTTTTCCCCTAAAAACTCTTTACTTACTTCTAATGCTTTTTCAAGAAATGGTAATGCTTTTTTATATTTCCCCATTGATCTATAACATAAAGCAAGATTATTATTGCTTGTTGCTGTATCAGGATGCTTTTCACCTAAAAGCTCTTTACTTATTTCTAAAGCAATTTTAAAAAGAGGTAATGATTCTTCATGTTTTTCTGTTGTTTGATAATGTAAAGCAAGATTATTATAACTTGTCGCAGTGGTAGGATGTTTTTCTCCTAAAAATTCTTTTTTTATTTTTAAAACTTTTTTATAAAGTGGTAATGCTTTTTCATATAGTTTCATTGAATCATAAAGAAATGCTAATCCACCATAAATTGAAGCAACATCAAAATGATTTTCACCTAATATTTCTTCACTTATTTTTAAAGCCTTTTTATAGTATTCTAGTGCCTTTGGATATTAGATACCTGCTAAATTAGCATAACTTAAAGCGGTATTTGAATGATTTTCTCCTAATTGTTCTTTTCTTATTTTTAAAGTTTTTTTATAGTGTTCTAACGCCTTTGGATACTCAGCTTTTACTTTAAATAATATTCCTAAAAGGTTATTACTTTTTGCAAATTCTATACTATTTTCTCCATATCTCTCGAGCTTAAAATCATAAGCTTTTGTTTGATAGACAAGAGAGTAATTATATAGTCCTAAAGAATAGTAAAGATAGGTTTGAGAATCTAATATCCCACAGATATATTCATCTTTTTTGTTTTCATATTTTTCAAGAAGTTCATCTATGATAGGAATATAATCATTTAACTGGTTTGCTATCAAAGTGGAATCATCAGGATTTATATAATTTGCTATATTTTGCAAAATATATGAGATGTTTTCATACTCTACTTTATGCTCTTCTTGCAAAAAAGTTTTTATTATCTGATGCAGTTTATAGCTACTATCATTTTGAATAAGCCAACCTCTTTCCACAAGTTTTTGTAATTTTACTTTTAAATTATTAACTATTAATATCTTTTCAAAAATCTCAAATTTTATCTCCATAGATGGGAAAATAGAAAGAATCTGTAAAAGAGTTTTTAAATCTTCATTGGTCTCTTTTACAAACTGTCTTTCAAAGGTATCTATTAGATGTTCTTTAAATGTTTTATCATCTTTGGAATCTATTTTTGGAATAGTTTTATTTTTGATATTTTCTCTCAACTCCTCAAAAGTTATATATTTACTTTTTAATGAACTTGCTAAAAGAGTAATAAATAAAGGATGATTATCCAAATATTTTAAAACATCTTCTATATTCTCATCTTTATTGTAAGTTCTTAAAAAAAGTTCTTTTGCATCTGTATCATTTAAAGTTTCAAGGTTTATTTGATATTTGCTTTCTATATTTTGAAGTCTTGTTGCAAGTAATACATCAAATTTTGTATTTAAACATTTTATTTTGTCAAAGTCCTCTTTTTTTTCAAGATTATCTATCAATATAAGATTTTTAGGCTTTAATCCTTGAAGTTGTAAAAGTATATTATTAAATGATGTCTCAGGTTGAAGATTAAGTCTATCTTTGAAAGCTTGAAAAAAAACATTTTCAATAGAAGTTGTATCTTGGGTAAGTTGTATAAATGCAACATTATTGTAATTATGTTTATTGTCATGAAAATATTTAAGTGCTAACTCACTTTTTCCAACACCACCAATACCATTTACAATACAAGAGATATTATCATTTGATAGCATCTCTTTGATTTTTGCTAGTTCATCTACTCTTCCTATAAAATCATTTTTAACTTCTGGTAAAACTGTTAAGAAGTTAGATTGGTGTTGTGTTGACGAATATATAGTTTGCGTTGGGATTTTTTCTTCTATTTTATTTTCATTGTTTGTTGAAATTGGAGCTAATGATTTTATTTTATTTATTAAATCTTGTCCATGATTTTCGTATTCTATAACCTTGATTTTATTGTTTAACAAATTTGGTTTTGACGAGCTTTTTTTAGATAAAAAATAATGTTCAGTAGAACTTCCATTAAAAATTTCTAATGTTCTAATAATTTGATTTACAATATATTTATCATCTAAACTAAACCCAATAAAAAGTAATCTTTTAGTTGACAATATATTTCTAAATGTTTCTAATGCAGTTTTATATTTACTGTCTTTTACATTTTCTGTATAAAATTCACTATATTTTTTGGAACTTAAAATAATGCTTTCAACTTCAGATATATCTCCATGAAGATTCCATACTACAGGTTTTAAAAGACCATCTTTTAAATATTTTGCTTGTTCATGAACGGATTCAATATTCCAAAGTTCAATATTTTTATCATTACATGAATGAAAAAGTACTTTATCGTAATTAGTAGTTATTACAAGTTTAGAATCCAAATTCCAAATTGATTGTGCTAAAGCTAATGTTTCAGTGTCAATATTATTATAATCAACATTAAAACTATTTTTTAAAGTATCATTAAATTTTGATTTATCTAAAGCATCTTCTATTTTATCAGCAACTTCAAGATAATTAACTGGTTCATCATCTAATAAAGCACGAATAACATTCTTTTTCTTTTCAGTAGGCATAATTTCAACAAAATTTTCAAGAAGTTCTTTCCATGTTAGGAAAATTGTTTTATTATCTTTATCTTTTACATCTTTAGAAACACCAGCACCCACAAAAGGAATAACTTTATTTTCACTAATTAATCTTTTTAATTCTTCTTCCAAATTTAACCAACCAATATATTTTTTACATTTTAGCTAAATTATTAATTAATAACCAATTACTTTTTTACTTCACTTAGTAGTGGCTAATGACATAAAAAATCATAAATCATCCCTCAAATCACCAATATTTCCAAATTCCAACCCAAATCTAAGCCTGCATACAATAAACTGCCATACTAGATAAAGGGAATAATTATATGGCTACAAATTTACAATCTATCAAACCAGATAGACCTAATATTATAACTTCGCAAATTGAAGGTATAAAATTTTATAGAAAAATGGATACTCAATCAGTTGTTGCCCAAATGATTGCAGGAAAATATGTTTTTGTTGAAGAATATTACAGTAATGGTTTACAAGTTCTTGCTGAGCTAAAAAAGAATCTTTCAGAAAAATTCAATGACAAAAGTTTTCAAGGACAACGAGATTATCGAGCAGCTTTTAGAAAAGCTTCACACAGATTACTAATCAAAGTAAAAGATAATAAACTAGATGTTAAAAAAGCTCCAAATATTGGCTGGTTAGAATCACTTTATCCAGATGTTTCAGAGTTTTATATATCTTTTCCAGAAGTTCAAGGAATGAATAGTTCATGGCAATGGCATGAAAAAGGGATTGAGATTAAAACTTTGAATTTAACGATTCATCCTTATTATGGAACATATTTCCCAACAAGATTTGATCATTTAAAACTGTTTGATAAGTGGTTAAAAAAATATGATGGACCTAAAGATAATGCCATTGATATTGGTGTGGGAAGTGGTATTTTAACATATCAATTAATTCAAAATGGTTTTGAAAATGTTTATGCAACTGATACAAATAAAAATGCGATTATTGGTGTTTATAAAGAAGGTAGAAGATTAGATTTTCAAAAAAAAATAACTCTAAATCATTGTGATTTATTTGGAGATTTTGATAGAAAAGTAGATGTAATTGTATTTAATCCTCCTTGGTTATTGGCAAAACATAATTTAGAAGAGGGAATTGATAAAGCAATGTATTATGAAAAAGACCTATTTCCAAGGTTTTTCGAAGAAGCAAAAAAATATCTAAAAGAAGATGGTAAATTAGTTTTAATATTTTCAAATTTAGCCCAAGAAGTTGATAATCAAAGCACTCATCCAATAATAGAAGAACTACAAAAGAATAATAGATTTAGAAAAGATTTACACTTAAGACGTGAAGTAAGAGCATCATCAAGAAGAACTCAAAGAACAGATTCAAGAGAGACTGAAAAAGTTGAATTATGGGTTTTAGCTCACAAAAAAGAGAAATAAGTAAAGAAGCCTAAGCGCTCTTTACTTTTTCATCAATCAAATTTCTAACACAAACATCAATCATCTCAAAAACTTTATCAAATCCCTCAAAACCATCAAAAAAATATGGGTCAGGAACACACTCTCCATTAAAACCAAAATCACCAAGTTTTATGGGATTTTTACAACCTAAGTTTTTTAGATTTGAAATATTGCTATCATCAAGTCCAATTATTAAATCAAAGGTTTTAAAGTCAGACTTTTTTATTTGTTGAGCTTTTTGATTTGAAATATCAACACCATTTAAAAGTGCCACTTTAATTGAATTTTCACAAGGTTTTTCGCCCACATGCCAATGTCCAGTTCCTGCACTTTCAATAATTAAATTCAGATTTTTTTCTTTTATATAATTTTTTGCAATTCCCTCAGCAAGTGGCGAACGGCAAATATTTCCAAGACAGACAAACAAGATTGATTTTATTTCCATTAAAATTCATTTCCTTCAATACTATTATAAGAATAAGTTTTTATCTCACCATCTTCAACGATATAAGAGATTTCAATCGCTCTACAACACACTTCACAATCATCAACAACAGTTTCATGCCCATAAATACGTGTGTCCAAAAGAATCGAAATTGCTTGTAAACAATATGGACATTGTATATATATCTCTTGCATTTTTTATCCTTTTTTGTTAGTTTATCAAAACATTAATTAATCATTTAAAACCATAAAATATGTTACTATTTCAAAAATTTCAAAAGGATGAATCATAGCAACTTGTAAAAATTGTAAAAATGAAATCGAAGCAAAAAAAAGGCAATGTCCCTACTGTGGGATTTTAAATCCAACAGTAACCCTAAAAGATGTATTTGTAGGCATTGCTTTTGTTTTATTTGTTATGAGTATAGTAACTTATTTTGTAAATAACTAATTATCTTTTTGTAATAATTGCATACAAAAATCCAATGCCTAAACCAATAAAGTGGGCATACCAAGCAATTGGAAGTCCAATTATTAGTGGTGCAACTGAGATTAATAAAATCCAAGTTATTATTCCACCTCTTTGGGCTTTATCATAATAAGCAACATAGCCAAGTAAAGCACAAATTGCACCTGAAGCACCAACTAAATTTACATTATGATCTAAATAATATATATATGCAAATGATAAAATTGAAGTTAATAATCCAGTTATTAAATATAAAGCAACAAACTTTTTAGCACCAATAAATCTTTCAATCAAATTTCCAAACTGCCAAAGAACAAACATATTCATTCCAAGATGGGCAATTCCACCGTGGGCAAACATTGAAGTAAGTGGTTGCCACCAAAAACTATATACTAAGAAATACAGATTTAATCCAAATAACACTCCACCATTCGTTATGTTTATTTGAATAATATACATTAAAACGGTTATTGTTATTAGAACATTTGTGGCCGTGAAATCTTTTTTACTAAAGTTTTTTAACATTGTTTTTATATACCTTTATTGTGCAATCTATTCTTGAAGCAATCTCATTTTTATCATAAATTTTAAAATCTGTATAAAATTTAAAAATTTCTTTATCATCAGCTAAAAATGAGGTTAAAATAGCCCCTGAACAAAATTTACAATCACTCATTTTTTTATTTTGTTCTTTTTTATCATTTTCTATTATCTCATATTTTATAGTTAAATATTTACTTATATCTTCTTTTGATTTTTTTTCAATAGCTTTTACATAATAACTATTTAATTCCTCAATTAAGATAAAATCTTCAATAATAGATTGTGTTTGTTGGGATTTTTTATAAGAACCTTCTAATTTATAAAAACCTTTATTTAAGGCTTTCATAGATTTATTTAGAAGCTCTTGATTATAAATTTTTGAAACTGTGAAAACTTCTTTTTCACATAAAAGAGGAATAACTTCCTCTTTTGTTATCTCTTCATAACTATCATTTGCAATATATTTAGAATATAAAACTATAGTTATAGTAATTAGTACAATTGAAGCTAGAGTAAAAAAGTTATTTACAATTAAACTATCTCTAGCTCCTCTTTTCATCTATTTAAACTAATGCTTCTTTCAAAACATCTTCTATTACATCAACAGCTTTTATTTCCATTGCATCTTTTACTTCTTGAGGAATATCTTCTAAATCTCTTTCAAAGTTCTTTCTAGGAACCAAAGCTTTTTTCATTTTTGCTTTATATGCTGCAATTAATTTTTCTTTTAGTCCACCAATTGGTAAAACTTTTCCAGAAAGAGTAAGTTCTCCTGTCATTGCAATATCAGATTTTATTGGTCTTTCAGATAAGACAGAAGCTATTGTTAATGCCATTGTAATCCCAGCACTTGGTCCATCTTTTGGAGTTGCGCCCTCTGGAATATGTAAATGAATATCAAATCTTTTATAAACTTCACTTGAATCAACTACTACTTTATCCGTAATTTCTTGTGGAGTTTTTGGAATAATTTTATTATCAATTTTTAAAGTTCCATTATCAATAAGAACTTTTACAACTGAATAAGAAATTCGTGAAGATTCTTTCATAACTTCACCTAAATTTCCAGTAACAGATAAACTACCTTTTCCTTTTAACTTAATAGCTTCAGATTTTAAAACATCTCCACCAACCGAAGTCCATGCTAATCCATTTGCAATTCCAATTGAATTTTTCTTATCAGCTGGATCAATTTCAAAAATTGGATTATCTAAATATGCTTTTAAATCTTTTGTAGCAATTGTTACTTTTTCTATTGTTTCATCATTTAAAATCTGTTTTACAACTTTTCTAAATAATTTAGAGAATACTCTTCGTAAATTTCTTACTCCTGCTTCTCTTGTGTATTTTTCAATAATTAACTCAATCGTTGCTTTATTTAAATTAATCTCAGATTTTTTAAGCCCATGTTTTGCTAATTCTTGAGGAATTAAATAATCTTTTGCAATATGATATTTTTCATTTGGAGTATAAGATGAAATTTCAATAAACTCCATTCTATCTCTTAATGGTGCTGGAATTTTTCTAGCATCATTTGCCGTTGATACAAAAATAACTTGTGATAAATCAATCGGAAAATTTAGATATAAATCTCTAAATTCATGGTTTTGTTCGGGATCTAAAATCTCTAACATTACAGCAGTTGGATCACCTCTATGATTCGCACCTAGTTTGTCAATTTCATCTAAAACCATTACTGGATTCATTTTTTTTGCATCAATAAGACCTTTTACAAGTCGTCCAGGCATTGCTCCAACATAAGTTCTTCTATGACCTCTAAGTTCATTTACATCTTCCATTCCACCAAGAGCAACTCTTATAAGCGGTCTTTGTAGTGCTTTTGCAATTGAGTTTGCCAATGAAGTTTTACCAACACCAGGAGGTCCTACAAAACATAGAACTGTACCTTTTGCTTTTAAATCTTCAATATTTCTTTGCTCAAGTAGTTGTTTAACTGCAAAATATTCTGAAATTCTCTCTTTTGCTTTTTCCAAAGAATAGTGGTCTTTATTTAACTGGTCTTCAACGTTTTTAACAGATATTTTCTCATTTGCATATTCTCCAAAAGGAATATCTAAAACTTGTTCAACATAAGTTTGTAAAAGTGATGCATCAGGAGAATCAGGATTCATTCTTCCTAATTTTTCTATTTGCTTTTTAGTTTCTTTATAACCCTCTTTTGGCATAAATTCTTTTTTAGCTTTTAATCTTTTTTTATAAGATTTAACCTCAGCATCTTTTTGAGTATCACTTCCAAGTTCTTTTTGAATAGCTTTAATTTGTTCTTTTAGGAAATAATCTTTGTGAGTTTTTTCTATTTTAGAGTTTACTTTTTGAGTAATCTCTTTTTGAATTTTAAAAGATTCAATCTCTTTTTTAATTACTTCAATAATATCAAATAATCTTTGTTCGATATTTGTTTGGGCAAATAATTTATAAGCTTCATCTTTTTTTACTTTTAAAACAGATGAAATTAAATCAGCAATTCTCGTTGCATCATCATTTTCTTCAATTGTTTTAACTAAATCAGCTGGAAATTTGATATTTAATCTTGATAGTTTTTTTACATTGTCAATCAATACTTCAATAACTGATTTAATACTTTCTTCTTTCGATTCTTCACTTTTTAAAATATCAACTTTTGCAAATAAAGAATTTTCTTTTGCAAATTCAGAAATATGTCCTTTTACCAAACCTTGAAAAAGAACTTTTATCTTACCATCAGGTAAAGATACTTTTCTCATTATATTTCCAACAACACCTACATCATAAAAAGCGTCACTCTCTCTTTTTCCTTCTTTCCCATGCTTAGAAACTGTAACAACTACAAGTTTGTTATGTTCTATTGCATATTCAACTGCTTTAATATTCTCTTCATTACTTAAAAATAAAGGAGCAATCATAAAAGGATATAAAAATATATCATCTTCTATTATTAAAGGTATAGTTTGTGGAAATTCATCATAATTTTCTAATTCCATTTAATTATCTCCATAAAATCTTATTATACTTATTCAAAAATTGCTCTGTACCAAGGTACTTTTACTGGTACTATTTCTGTTGGTTCTACCCAAGAATTTTTTACTTTTTGATCATAAAAAGCACTTCCTAAGTCTTTATCTCTTCTTATATAAAGTTCTGCTATTTCTTTATCCATAGAAGCTTTTGCCATAAATAATCTTGAATTAATTGTATCAACTAAAGGCATATAAGGAGAATTTTTATATTTAACTTTAAATTCATTAATTTGAGTTAAAGTTTCTTCTATTAGTTGTTGATCTCTAAATTGATATTTAAATCCTAAAAAGTTTGCTTTAATTTTTAAGTATCTTGCATAATCAATATCTTTACTAAGACCAAATCTTTTAATATACTCATCTAAATAAAAGTTAGCCAACGCATACTCTTCTTCATCAATATGAGCATTAACTAATATTAACATTGCCGTTGGAACATATGGAGTATTTCTATGTTCACTCTCTAGTGATGTATATGTATCATCTGCTTTATCTAAATCGCTTGAAGCAATCTGTTTTAACATTTTGTTATACCAGTAAATCGCTGGTTTATTATACTCTTCTTCATTTTTACTTGAACAAGCAGTAAGTACAAAGGCAGCACAAGCTATTAATAATAAATTTTTAAAGTTAAAGCTTTTGTTCATTTTAAATATCCTTTTTCATAAAAGTGATATTCTATCCAATAGTAGCTTAGGAATAATCTGCTATAATTGAGCTAAATAATTAATAAAGGCAATATAATGAAACTTACATTAATTGGTAATGGTATTATGGCTCAATCATTAGCAAGAGGCTTAATAAAAAATCATGAAGTTGAGATAATTGGAAGAGATAATGATAAATTAAAAGCTATCCAAGAAAAAATTCCACAAATTACAATAAAAGAATTAGCAGACAATGAAGACATAACAGGAAAAAATATATTATTTTGTGTAAAACCTTATGCTTTACAAAGTGTTTCAGCAAGACTTGTGGGAACTGCAAATATATTATTATCTATTTTAGCAGGAACAAGACTTGAAACTTTAAAAAAACAAATACATGCAAAGCATTACATAAGAACTATGCCAAATATTGCAGCTTCTGTTCAAAATTCTATGACTACAATAACAGGCGATAATGAAGCTAAACTTGTTGCAATGGAAATATTTGCAAGTATTGGTCAAGCTATTTGGGTAAATACAGAAGACCAACTTGATATTGCAACAGCAGTTGCTGGAAGTGGACCTGCATTTTTAGCTCTTGTTGCAGAAGCTTTAGCAGATGGTGCTGTAAAAGCTGGACTTGAAAGACATCTTAGTAATCAATTGGTTCAAGGATTATTTAGTGGAACTGCATCATTACTAAAACACACTCATCCTGCAATTATAAAAGATTCTGTTATGAGTCCAGGTGGAACAACTGCTGCTGGATATGCAAAACTTGAAGAAGCAGGTGTTAGAGATGCTATGATAAAAGCCGTTGAAGAAGCATATAAAAAAGCTATTGAACTTGGTAAAAAATAGTTTTACTTTAATCGAAACTTTAATTAGTATTACTTTTTTATCTGTTGTGATAAGTGGATTTATGTATTCTTCTTATCATGACGAGATAAATCAAGAAAACTTTATGTTATTAAATAATTTAGAAAATAGTTTTGATACAAAAGATTATAAAAATTTTACAAAAACAAATAAAACTTTACAAATTACACAAAATCAAGAAACAACTCAAAACATTATCATCTCAAAATATCAATTTGAAAATAAAAATATAAAAATCTTTAAATATGAAAAATAGCTTTTCACTACTTGAAGTAATTTTAACTTTAATTATCTCTTCAATAGTAATAATATATTCGACACTTTTTACAAAAGAATTGTTTTTTGAAAACAGAGTTAATCAACAACTTGAAATCCAAAAAATAGATTTATTATCTACAAAAATATTTTTTGAGAAGCATAAAAAAGAAATAGAAAAATTTAATTACATAAATCAAAACTTATATTTTGATAACTTTTTACTTTTAGAAAATGTTAAAGAATTCAGTTTAAATAAATCGGCAAATAAAATCACAATTTTTATAAATTTAGATAATAAAATAGCTCAAACATGGGAAATTTTACAATGAAAAAAGCTTATACCCTACTTTTGACTATTGTTTTAATTACTATTTTTTCTATTTTAGGTGTTTTTATTTTAGAAACAAAATCATTAAAAAATACAAATTTAACAAATCAATATTTATATATTCAAGCAAAAAATCATAAAAACTTTTTAAAAGATTACATAAAAGAGTTAGATTTAAAAGACATAAATCATATAAAAATTGATGATGATTTATTTGATATTTACGCAAAAATAGAATCAAAAGACTCTATTTTCACTATAGATATTTTTATAAAAGCGAAAGATTATAATATTTCACTTTATGAAAGAATAACTAAAGAATAACATCCAAAACTTTAATAGCTAGTTTTAAAGCTTTACTTCTATGTGAAAATTCTTTTTTTACTTCATTTGGTAGTTCACCTAAAGTTTTATCAAAACCATTTGGAATAAATATAGGATCATATCCAAACCCATTTTCTCCTACTTCTTTATTTATTACATTTCCATGCATCCAACCATGAACTGTATAAACTTCATTATTATAAACAAGTGCAATACAAGCAGTGTAAAAAGCAGGTGTTTTTTCTAGGTTTAATTCATTTAATTTTGATATTAATTTTGCATTATTATCTTTATCACTTGCATTTATTCCCGCATATCTAGCACTATAAATTCCAGGTTCATAATTAAGCACAGGAACTGAAATTCCTGAATCATCTGAAATTACAATAATATTTGAAAAACCTTTTTTTACTAATAAATCATAAATAGTTTTAGCTTTTTTTATAGCATTTCCCTTAAAACTATCTTGGTCTTCATCAATTTCAATTTCACCTAAAATTTCACTAAATGCGACTACTTCATCATCTGGCATTAGTTTTTGAAATTCTGCAATTTTTCCTTTATTTGCTGAGGCTAATACTATTTTCACTTTTATCCTTTTTCAACCTACTATTAACAATTATTAACTATAATCTCATAAAATTATAATATGTTTAGGATTATATATGATTAAATCAGTTTTACCTCTTAGTGCTATTATTGCTCTAAGATTTTTCGGTCTATTTTTAGTTTTACCAGTAATATCAGTATACGCTATAAATTTAGAAGGTGCAACTCCAACTTTAGTTGGAATTGTAATTGGTGGTTATGCTTTAACCCAAATGTTATTTCAAATTCCTTTTGGAGTAATTAGTGATAAATTTAGTAGAAAAGGTACTATTATTTTTGGTCTATTGATTTTTGCAATAGGTTCATTAATTTGTGCATTTTCAACAGATATTTATACTTTAATTTTTGGAAGACTTTTACAAGGTGCAGGTTCTATTGGTGCTGTTGTAACTGCGATGATTAGTGACTTAGTAAAAGAAGAACAAAGACCAAAAGCTATGGCTGTTATGGGTTCTTCTATTGCTTTTGCTTTTGCTATTTCTATGATTGCAGGTCCTACTATTGGAGCTGCTTTTGGTTTTCAATCTTTATTTTATATAACTTTGTTTTTAGCATTAGCTTCAATTTTTGTTTTGATAAAATTTGTTCCAAATCCTCCAAAAATAACACACACTTATAAAGAAAAAGCAAATTTAGGTGAGATTTTAGGAAATCCAAATCTAATAAAAATGAACATCACAAACTTTTTACAAAAAGCTTTAATGACTTTTGCTTTTATGATTATTCCTATGACTTTAATAAAAAACTTTGATTGGCAAATGGCAGAATTATGGAAAGTTTATCTTCCAGCTATGATTTTTGGAATAATTGCTATGGGACCTGCTGCTGTATTTGCAGAAAAAAAAGGTAAATTTAAAGAAATTCTTATTATTGGAATTATTCTTTTTGCCATTTCTTATTTAGTAATTGGATTTAGTTCAAATTCAACTGTTTTTGTAATTGGTGTTGTTATCTTCTTTATTGGATTTAATATGCACGAACCAATCATGCAATCACTTGCAGCTAAATTTGCAAAAGTTCACCAAAGAGGTTTAGTTTTAGGAATATTTACTTCTGCTGGTTATGTGGGAACTTTCTTAGGTGGACTTTTAGGTGGAGCATTTTATGAAAGTGCATCAATGGATACTTTAGTTGTTGTGATTGCTGTAGTTTGTATTTTATGGGCTATTTTAATTGTTACAATGCCAAATCCAGCTAAGAAAAAATTTATTTATTTAAATTTAGATGAATATAAATTAGAGAATAGTGGAAAATTAGAAAATAATGCTATTGAAGAATGGTATATAAACAATACAGAAAATATAATTGCTATTAAATATGATAGTGATTTAATATCAGAAGAAGAAGTAAAAAATCTTCTAAAATAATATTTCATTTTTAATGAAATATTGGCTATTATAGATACAAAAAAAGGAGATTAAGATGCAAAAAATATTAATAATATCTTTTGTTCTAATCTCTTTTTTCTCTTTATTTTCAACTGCTTCAAAAACTTTTAATATCGAAGAACCTCAACTAAAATCTATTGAAAACAAATTTGGAATTCAAGCAAGAACCAGAGTCGAAGAATGGGATGCTATGATAGAATCTTCAAAAGATGAAACTATTTTGAATAAAATCAAAAATGTAAATGATTTTTTTAATAAAATTCCTTATGCTTCAGATTTAAGCACTTGGGGTGTAAAAGATTATTGGGCAACACCTTTTGAGTTTATGGGAATTGGGGCTGGTGATTGTGAAGATTATGCAATTGCCAAATATTTTTCTTTGATTAAATTAGGAATTTCTGATGAAAAACTAAGAATTACTTATGTATCTTACAAAAAAGCAAATAGCAAATTTGAACAAGCACACATGGTTTTGACTTATTATCATAAAGTAGGAGTTGAACCTGTTGTTTTAGATAATATTAATAAAACTCTTCAAGTTGCATCAAAAAGACCTGACTTAGTGCCTGTTTATAGTTTCAATGCTTCTGGATTATGGCAAGCAAAAACAAAAGGTGAATCAAGAGTTGGAAATAATGAACTTAAATCTTGGAAAGATTTAATGAGTAGATTTTAAAAAAGGAATACAAAATGTCTTTATCTAAACAGTTATATATAATCATATCAATAATATTTTTTATGATTTTTACAGGTAATTTTATCATTAGTGTTAAAAATACAAAAGAGTATTTAGAAACTGAGTCCGTAACAAAAGCTCAAGATACCGCAACTTCATTAGGAATGAGTTTAAAAAATCTTCTAAAAGATAAAACAGATCCTGAAATTGAATCAATTATAAATGCCATTGCAAATAGAGGTTTTTATAAAGAAATTAGATTAGAAAATTCATATATTTCTTTAACTGATAGTGATTTAATAAATAATACAAAAGATTTAGATAATGACAAATGGCAAATTTCTAATGTTAAAATTGAAGAAAAAATCGGGAAAATTGAAATATTAACTTCTATTTCTAGTATGGAAAATGAATTAAATGCTCTTGAAAATCCAAATGAAATAAACACTCAAAAACAAGTAGATATTCCAGAGGTTGAAAATAGTTATATTTTTACACCAAATGAAAACTATCAAAGTAATAAAAATGTACTTGTATCTTTTACAGCCACAAATATACTTGGTAAAAAAATCAATGCAACTTCTTCTTTAAAAATTAGTAATATTTTAGTAAAAGTTTCGAGAGAAATAAAATTTGATTATATTCCTCAATGGTTTATTAATGCCATTCCAATTGAATTAAAAGAACAAGCAAGTGAAATAAGTGATGGTTGGCAAACAAGTGCAATTATTTATGTAAGTGCAAATCCAGGTGATGCTTATGCAAAACTTTATGAACAAGCAAAAAGTGCTAGTATTTATGCAATTATTGCATTTATTATTTCTATTGCAATATTATTTATTTTTGTTCAATATATTTTGAAACCTTTAAAAAATCTAGAAAAACTAGCAAATAATATAGCAAGTGGAAAATTTGGAACAATAAAACATCTTCCTTGGACCACAGAAATAAAAGCAGTTGCAATTGCTTTTAATGATATGTCAACAAAAATAGAAGCAATTATACATAGATTAAATAATACCCTCGAAAATTTAAGTAAAAAACTATCAACAGACGATTTAACAGCACTTTGCTTAAAACAAAATTTTGAAACTGATATGAAACATATGTTTATAAATAAATCAACTGGTTATGTTTTTGTAATAAAAATCACCGATTTAGCATCTTTTGCAAAAGCTCATACAACAAGTGAAGTTAATGATTTTATTAAAAAATTCGCAAAAATTTTAAGAGCTAATAAATATAAAAATCTAAAAACTAGTGCTTATAGATTTTTTGGTTCAGAGTTTGCTCTAATTGCTAAAGATTTTACTTATGAAGATGCAATAGGTTTTACAAAACAACTACAAAAAAGCTTCGAAGAGTTATCAATAGAATTTAACAAAAGAGAAATTGTACATATTGGAGGAACACCTTTTAATCCAATTGGAACAACACCTGAAATTTTACAAAGTGCAACTCAGGCTTATGAAAAAGCTACTTTAATTGGACCAAATGAATTCTTTATTACAGATGAAAATGAACTTTCTCGAGATATGGAATCTTGGAGAAATTTAATTTTTGATATTATTAATGGCTCAAGATTTGAAGTTAATTATATTGGAAATTGTAAAACTTTAAATACAAGCGATGAAAAGATTGTTATGCAAGAAGCATTTACAAATTTAAAAGATAAAGATGGAAATAATATTCCAATTGGAACATTTGTTTCTATTGCTGAAAAATATGAAAAGGTAGTTGACTTTGATAAAAAAGTTATTGAAAAAGTTATTCAACATATCATAATAAATAGCATTAAACATGATATTTCAATAAACTTATCTTTAGAATCTATTAATAATACAGCATTTATTGCATGGGTTAAAAATAAAATTATTGAAAATAAAGCCATTGCGGCACAACTTGTCTTTTCAGCAACAGCTTATGCGGTTGCTAAAAATGTAGACAAATTTAAGTTTTTTGCCGATGAAATTCATAAATGTGGTGCAAAAATAATTATAAAAAGATTTGAAACTAAATTTATTCCTCTTGGAAATCTAAAAGATTTTAATCTTGATTATATTAGACTTGCAAGGGATTATACTTGTGATATTAATAAAGATTATTCAAAACAAAGTTTCATAGAATCTATTAGTGACTTAGCAGGTTTATTAAATATAAAAGTTCTTGCTGAAAATGTAAAAGATGATGAAGATATGGAATTTCTAAAAAAATACAATTTATACGCAGTAAGTAGATAAGTTAAACGATTTCAAGAATTTGTAAATCCAAAAAGGATTTACGAGTTTTATTCTATTGCATCATAACAAAGAGGTTTATCAAAATAATAACCTTGGCAGTAATCTATTTTTAACTCTTTTATTTTATTATAAATATCTTCATTTGAAACATACTCAGCTACTGTTTTTACTTTAAACTCTTTTGAGAAGTTCGCAATTGTATTTACAATAATCTCTAAATCTTTTGATGTATTTATTCTCTCAATTAATGAACCATCAATCTTAACAAAATCAATATCTAGTAAAGTTAATAAATTAAAATTTGAGTATCCAGCCCCAAAATCATCAACTCCCACAATACAATTAAATTTTTTAATTTCAGAAATAAATTTTGAAACTTCATTAAAATCAGAGATTTCTTCAGATTCAAGTATCTCAAACTCTAAAAACTCTGTATATTCTTTATTTTGTTCTAGAATCTCATAAATAAATGCTGTTGTTTCTTCATTTGCAATATCATCAAATGAGATATTTACAGAAACTCTTTTATTTTTATTTTTTATTAATCTAAAAGCATCTTGAATAACAATTTTTATTATATTTGGATAAAGTTTTGTCTTTTTAGCAACATTTATAAAATTATACGGAGCAATTTCAACACCCTCTTTTGTGATATATCTGATTAATGCTTCATACTTGTGAACTTTTTGTGTTTGGGTATCTACAATGGGTTGAAAATATGCTTGAAATAAATTTTCTCTAAACCCTACTTTTAGTTGTTTTACCCATTTAATATTTTCTTCAAATGATTGTTGGATTTTAAATGATTCATTATAAATCATTATTCTTTGAAGTTTTGTTCTTGCGTAATTTATAACTCTTTGAGAGTATTTAAATGCTCTTGCTCCATCACCTTGAGCAATTCCAATAGTAATATTTATATCAATTTCAGCTTCATCAATAAGTAAAGATTCTTTTTCTATTTTATCTGCAAATGCTTTGCAAAGGTCGTAAAATTCATTTATATCTTGATTATTTTTTCTTGAAACAATAGTAAATTTATCAGCTTCAATTCTATAAACAATATAATCTTCATCATTAAAATATTCTTTTAATTTATTAGCTAATTCATATAATATTGTATCACCAATTTTTTCACCAAAAAGATCATTTATTGTTGAGAATTCATCAACATCTAAAAGAGCCATTAAATCTATATCATTCTCATCTAAATCTTTTTTTAGTTTATTTCTATTTGGAAGATTTGTTAGTTTATCTGTATATAAATCTTTTAGTTCATGATAAATTAAAGATTGTGACATTACTTGCAAAAGTTTTGCAATATCAATAGGTTTTAAAACATATTTATCCACACCAATATCAATAGCTTCAAGTAAATATTCCTTATTTGAAAACGCAGTTGCTACGATTATTGGAATATTTAGATTGATTTTTTTTATCTCTTTTACCATGTCCAAACCATTTAAAATAGGCATATTAACATCAGTAATAATTAAATCAATCTCTTTTTCATATTTTTTGAAGAGTTCTAGTCCCTCTTGTCCATTTTGAGCAACATATTGCTTTTTTGTGAAGCCTTTTAGAATCTGATGTGTAACTTCTCTTAAGTCTTTTTCATCTTCTGCATATAAAATAGTTATATTTTTTAGTATTGAAATATTATTTATCATTAAGACTCTCTCCAAAATTATTAAGATATAATATCATAAATTTACATAATATATAAACAATCAAAAGTAATAACATAAGCATAAGTAACAAATTATATGAATAAAAGCTCCAGTAGTGAATGTACGGTTGTACAATCTCTCGGGTATCGTACTCCAGAGTCAATGGGGGATGTTTTATTATCACCAGCAGAAGCATATC
>JAIELU010000052.1 GCA_019752775.1 Campylobacterales bacterium
GTGAATTTTACTGTTGGAACATCATATTTCACTGCAATATCTGCAATATCTTTTAACTCTTGTGGACTTGTAAGTCCTCCCCAAATCCTAGGAACGACAGAATAAGTTCCATCTTTTTGAATATTTGCAAACATTCGGTCGTTTACTAAGGCACTTCTTCTATCATTTTTGTATTTATCATCGTTATATTTTACAAGTAAATAATAATTTATAGCAGGTCTGCATTTTGAACAACCATCGGCAGTTTTCCAATCTAAGTTTTTAAAAACATCATAAACAGTTTCAAATTCCCCATCATCAATAGTTTTTTTAATATCTTTATGTCCAAGTGTTGTACAAGAACAAATTCCTTCTTCTCTGGCTTTATATTCATCACCTAAAGTATTTATTAAAATTTGCTCAACTAAACCTAAACATGAACCACATGAAGCTCCCGCTTTGGTACATGATTTTACATCGCTTAGAGATTTTAAATCTTTTTCTTTGATTGCTTTTACAATATCGCCTTTACAAACTCCATTACACCCGCAAACTTCTTCATCATCGCTCATAGAGTTTATATCATTTCCACCATGACCGCTGTCACCTGAAAGTGCTGATTTTCCAAATAAGATTTTTGTTCTTAAATCTGAAATATCTGTATTTTCTTTTAGAAGTTTTAAATACCAAGAAGCATCGGCGGTATCGCCATAAAGTACAATTCCTATAATTTTATTCTCATAAATTACAAGTTTCTTGTAAATTCCAGCTTTTTCATCTAATAAAATTAAATCTTCGGTTGTAAGATCTCCTAAATAATCTCCAGCAGAAAATAAATCAACGCCTGAAATTTTAAGTCTTGTTGATAAAGTTGAACCTTCATAACCATCTGTTATTTTGTCTGCTAAAACTTTTGCTAAAACTTTTGCTTGTTCATAAAGTGGGGCAACTAAACCATAAGTATTTCCATTGTGTTCAACACACTCTCCAATGGCAAAAATAGAGTCATCAGAAGTTTTTAGGAAATCATCAACAAGAATTCCTTTATTTGTAGAAAGTTCTGCATTTGTGGCTAAATTTGTATTTGGAATAATTCCCGTTGCAAAAACTACTAGATTTGATTCAACACAAACACCATCTGTGAACTCTACTTTTTCAACAATTCCATCTCCTGAAATCTCTTTTATAGTTGTGTTTAGTTTAAATTCTATTCCGTATTTTTCAAGATTTTTTTGAAGTAATCTTCCTCCAGTTGAATCCAATTGTTGAGAAAGTATGCTTCCACTTCTGTGAACTAAAATAGTTTTTATTCCATGTTTTGCAATTCCATAAGCAGCCTCAAGCCCAAGTAATCCACCACCAACTACAACGGCAGTTTTATCTTTTCTAATAGTGCTAATGATTGCATCAACATGGGCTTTTGTTCTAAATGCGATTACATTTTCTAAGTCACTTCCTTTTGTTTTTGGAATAAAGGCAGTTGAACCTGTTGCTATTAGAAGTTTGTCGTAAGATTGGGTTTTTCCACTTTCACTTTTGATAGTTTTATTATTTTTATCAATAGATACAATTTTATCGCCTTTGTGTAAAGTGATATTATTTTGTTCATACCATGATTGGTGATTTATGATTGTATCTTCAAAAGTTTTTTCAGTTGAAAGTATATAAGATAACATGATTCTATTATAGTTTACATGTGGTTCTTCACCATAAATAGTTATGTCATATTTATCTTTGTTTATTTCTAAAAGGTCTTCGATGGTTCGAAGTCCACTCATCCCATTTCCGATTACTACTAGTTTTTCTTTCACTTTGAATCCTTTAATCTCTGTTGATTAAATTATTCCATAAAGTTTTATTTTGTGATTAGAAAATATGTATATAAAATATTCACTTTAACTTAACTTTTAATTAGAGTTAAAACTATATATTTATTATACTAACTAATTGGCTATTAAATCTTATTTTAATACTTAAAAATACATTAATAATTAATTGACTCAAATCAAGACAATTATTATCCTATTTAAATATACTTCCTAATATAATTAATAAAGGATAAATATGTTTAATTTAAAATCATTGTATTTAAGAATGACAATCGTTCATTACATAGGAATAATAATACTTCCTTTGAATGCGTTTTTATTTACTTCAAATAGTATTGCTCAAATAGTTCAAGTAGTTATTGCACTTGCACTTATTATTCATGAGTTAGATGAGAGAAAAAATGGAAAATTATTATCACAAGAATTAGTAAAATTTCTTAAAAATATGGATAATAAAAATGTTAGTTTAGAAATAAATACTTCAATGGCAAGTGAATATTCACAAATAAAAGATGTAATAGATCAAAGAGAAGTAGGAT
Organism: Campylobacterales bacterium; assembly: GCA_019752775.1. Taxonomy (GTDB): domain Bacteria; phylum Campylobacterota; class Campylobacteria; order Campylobacterales; family Arcobacteraceae; genus Aliarcobacter. The sequence goes on from JAIELU010000052.1 coordinate 2,348, forward strand.
TATTAAAAAAAGAAAATGAAGAATTACTTTTAATTCAAGAAGCAAAAATGGTAATGGATAAGATAAAACATGGTCTTTACTCAGATATTATAACTTCAACGACTTCAAACAAATCTCTTGAAGAGTTTAAACAAGGTGTTAATGAAATGATAGTTGAGACAAGAGGACATTTTTCAAATGTAAATAATATTTTAAATGAATACACAAATTATGATTATAGAAATGAATTAAAACTTGAGGGTATTACAAAAGAGGGCGAATTTAAACTTTTAGTGGATTCTGTTAATAAATTAAAAAATGCCATTACTCAAATGTTATTGGAAAATAAAACAAATGGAGTTGCTCTTCAAAACACATCTGAAGTTTTATTAAATAATGTAGATAAACTTAACCAATCTTCAAATGAAGCAGCACAGAGTTTAAGAAATACATCAAGTGTTTTAGAAAAAATTACTCAAAATGTAGATAAAACTTCAGCGCAAACAAAACAAATGTCAAATCTTGCAAATGCTGTAACGGTTTCTGCAACTGATGGTTTAAATTTAGCTTTTAAAACAACAACAGCAATGGATGAAATAAATGAAAAAGTAAGTGCAATAAATGAATCTATCACAATTATTGATCAAATTGCATTCCAAACAAATATATTATCTTTAAATGCAGCCGTAGAAGCAGCAACCGCTGGTGAAGCTGGAAAGGGATTTGCAGTAGTTGCACAAGAAGTTAGAAATCTTGCAAATAGTAGTACACAAGCTGCACGTGAGATTAAAAATCTTGTTGAATCTGCAAATATAAAAGCAAATGAAGGTAAGACTATCGCTAATAATATGATAGAAGGTTATACTACTTTAAACAGTGATATTAATAAAACTATTGAATTAATAGGTGATGTCTCAAGTGCTTCAAAAGAGCAACAAATAGGAATTATACAAATAAACGATGCAATAAATATACTTGAAAAACAAGTTGAAGCAAATGCTGAGGTTTCTTCACAAGCTAATAATATTGCAGTTAAAACATCAAATATTGCTAATAAAATTGTAGATAATGCTAATCAAAAAGAGTTTGAAGGAAAAGATAGTATTAATTGTAAAAGATGTAATTAATATAATAATGAAAAGAGAAAATTATGGATTTAAACTATAAAGAAATAAGTAATTTAAATGAAAGAAATTATAAAAAATTATTAAAAAATTACAAATTTAACCAAGAAGATGCTACTTCTTTAAAAAGCTTAAAAAATATGGCAATTAATTACTCAAAAGAGTTATTAGATGGATTTTATGAGTTTATTTTTGAATTTGACCATGCCAAAATGTTTTTACATAATAAAGAAATTTTAACACGACATGAAAGAGGAATAAAAAATTGGTATTTGAATCTTTTTTGTGGTTTATATGATGAAAGTTATTTTGAAAAGCTAAATATTATTAGTGAAATTCATGTTCGTATTGGTTTACCTGCACATTATGTAAATGCTGCATTTAGTTATGTTCGAGGTTTTTTAAAAAAGGTTTTAATAAAAGAAAAAAAATATGAATTTTTATCTTCAGTTGATAAAATAATAGATATTAATCTGGATATTTTAACTATTGCATATAGAGAAGAAGAACAAAGTAAACTCGTAGATAATATTGTTTTTTTAAAAAATGTAGTGGATAGTTCAAATATAGAACCTTATTTTCAAGCAATTTATGATGCAAAAACTATGGAAATAAATAAATATGAATCTTTGATGAGATTAATTGATCCAAAAACTAAAGAGGTGTTTTCTGTATTTCCTTTTTTGCAAACGGCTAAAAAAATAAAATCTTATGAAAAAATGATGACGATAATGCTTTCAAAAACATTTAAAACTTTTTGTCATTTAGATATTGAGTTTAGTATAAATCTATGTTATGAAGATATTTCAAATGAATCATTTCGGAATTTTATTTATGAAAAAATTTCTAGTTGTAGTAAACCAAAAAATATTATTTTTGAAATACTAGAATCAGATTTTATAGAAGATTTTAATATAGTAAAAGATTTTGCTACACATGTTAGAACTTTTGGCTGTAAAATTGCCATAGATGATTTTGGAAGTGGATATTCAAGTATGGAAAATATTTTAAAATTAAACCCAGAAATTATCAAAATAGATGGTTCTTTAATAAAAAATATTGATATTTCACAAGAATCAAAAACAATTGTTAAAAATATTGTAAATATGGCAAAAGAATTAAATGCAAAAACCGTTGCTGAATATGTTCACTCAAAAGAGGTTTTTGATATTGTAAAGATCTTGGATGTTGACTATTTACAAGGGTTTTATTTGGCGGAGCCTATTGAAGATTTTGTTGATACTTTTTTCTTTCAGTAAATGAATATTAATTTTAAAAATAAGTTCATAGATAATAATATTCTAATTAGTTATAATATTTTATAGATTTAAGATGTAAGGTAGAATCAAATGGAAAATCCTAAATTATTTATTTCATATAGTTGGAGTAGCCCAGAACATGAAGAATGGGTTATTCAACTTGCAGAAGAGTTAGTTGAAAATGGAATAGATGTAAAACTTGATAAATGGGATTTAAAAGAAGGAAATGATGCTTATGTTTTTATGGAAAGTATGGTTACAGATAATGAGATTAAAAAAGTCATTGTTGTTTGTGATAAAGTTTATAGCCAAAAAGCTGATAAAAGAACTGGTGGTGCAGGTACAGAAGCACAAATAATTTCGCAAAAAGTTTATGAGCAAGTTGACCAAAATAAATTTATTGCTGTAATTAAAGAGAAAGATGAAAATGAAAAAGCTTACACACCAGTTTTTTTTAAATCAAGAATATATATTGACCTTAGTGATAATGATTTGTATGCAAAGAATTTTGAACAACTATTAAGATGGGTATATGATAAACCAATGTATGTTAAACCTGAATTAGGTAAAAAACCTTCTTTTCTCTCGGATGAAACTCATATATCATTAGGAACCAGTTCAAAATTTAAAAGGGCAATAGATGCAATTAGAAATGGAAAATCTTTTGCAAAGGGAGCCCTTCAAGAATATTTTGATACTTTTATTGAAAATTTAGAAAAATTTAGAATCATGAAAAACAATAACGAAATTGATTTTGATGAAAGAATAATTAAAAATATTGAGGAGTTTATTCCTTATAGAAATGAAGTAATCGAATTATTTTTAGCAATAGCCCAATATAGCGATACTAAAGAAACACATCATCAAGTACATGATTTTTTTGAAAATATTTTACCATATACTGAACGTCCAGAAGATATAAGTCAATATCATACCTTTGATTTTGATAATTATAAATTTATACTACAAGAGTTATTTTTATATGCAATAGCAAGTTTATTAAAGTATGAATGTTTTGAAGCTGTCTCAACTTTAATAAATCAAGCTTATTATAATAAAACAGATAATAATTTCAATCAAAATTCTATGATAAATTTTTCTAAATTCGGAAGTTATTGTCAGTCATTAGAATATAGAAAAGAAAGATTGAAGTTAAACAGATTATCTCTAAAATCTGATTTATTTAAAGAAAGAACTGAAGGAATAGGAATAAAATTTGAACAACTTATGCAAGCAGATTTTATCTTATATTTAAGAAGCTCTATTAATTATCTAGTTTATAGTGATTTACGTTGGTATCCAGATACTTTATTATATGCTAGAAATAGATATAAACCATTTGAATTATTTGCAAGAGCTCAATCAAAAGATTATATGTCAAAACTCAATATTTTATTTAATTTGGATGATAAAAATAAATTTAACGATTTAGTTAAAAACATTATAAAAAATAATTTTGTTCCAAGTTGGGATTATGATTCTCTTCCACTAGAAACATTAATGAATTTGAAGAACTTATATACAAAAGGGATATAAAAAGAGTTATCTTTTTATATCTTTCAAATCCTCTCAACCCTAACAGCACTATGATTATAATCAGGTTGCAGTGAATCTTTATCGTATAAATCATGTGTTAGGTAGTTTATATCTCTATTACTTATTGGCATGAAAATTGTGTCGATTCTTATATCTTGCGTTAAAATAGCTTTTGATTCTATCTCTCCTCTTATTGATGAGATTTTTATTGTATCTCCATCTTGGATTCCAAACTGTTTTGCATTTGTTGGGTGTATTTCACAAAAATTTAACTCTTTATATTTTAGTAGAGTTCTTGGAAGATTTGTTTTTGTTCCACTATGCCATTGGTCTCTTGTTCTTCCTGTTAATAGAGTCAGGGGATATTTTAGGTTTGTTTTTTCACTTAGGAGTTTATTTTCTACAAAAAATAGGTTTGCTCTTTTATCTTTTGTTAGAAATTCTCTATTTTCTCTGATTTTTTCACCCCAAATAAATGGTTCCTTTGAAAGATTATCATAAGAAGCTTCATAGATATTTAGGTGTGGATTTAGTTTTGTCATCTCTTGATACTCTTCAAAAATCTCTTTTGTTGATGTAAAATTAAAGGCTTCTTTATATCCTAATCTTTGAGCTATAAGCTGGAAAATTTCCCAATCAGGAAGACAATCAATTGAAGTTCTTGTTAGTTTTTCTTGTTTTGTGATTGTTCGGTCAAGATTTGTTTGAGTTCCTTCTTTTTCTCCCCATGGAGCTGCTGGTAGTCTGATGTGAGCAAAATTTGCACTCTCGCTATTTTCATAGGCATTTATTTCCACAACCATTGGGATTTTTTTCATTAGCGCTTCCATCTTATTTCTATTTGGAAGATGATAAATTGGGTCTGTGTGGCAGATAATCAAAACATCAAGATTTGCTTCAAGCATTTGAGTGGCAGTAAGTCCTGGAATATTTGAAACTTTTGTAGTTTTCCAAAACTCTTTTACTTTATCAACTGACTCTTTTTCAAATCCTAAATGAACCGCAAGCATTGTTGAAAGTCCACCAACTTCCCGTCCTCCCATTGCATTTGGTTGACCAGTTAGTGAAAATGGTCCATTTCCTTTAGTAAATATTTTTCCAGTTAAAAGGTGAGTATTTATGATTGAAAGATTTTTATCAACACCTTGAGATGATTGATTTATTCCCATTGTCCATGCTGTTATGATATTTTCATTCTCTTTATGCATTTGCCAAAACTCTTCGAATTGTTCGGCACTTAAACCTGTTCTTTTTAGCATTTTTGTAACGGGAACTCTTTTGAATTTGTTTTTTAGTAACTCATAGTTATTAACTTTTTCTTCTATGAATTTTTCATCAACTAAACCCTCATCGATAATTCTTTTTGAAACAAGATTAAAAAAGTCAATATCACTTCCTGGTTTTATTGGCAGAAATAAATCAGCTATTTTTGCAGTATCTGTAAATCGTGGGTCAATTACTATGATTTTTAAACCTTGTTTTTTTGCAGTTTTGATTCTATTGTGAAAAACCACGTGAGCTTCTGCTGTATTTGCACCAACTAAAATAAGTAAATTAGCATCGTGGACATCATTCATTCGAACAGGAACATAATCAGCTCCTAAAGAATTTTTATATGCAACAACAGCACTTGACATACAAGTTCGGCTGTTTGTATCTACATTATTAGTTCCAATAAAACCTTTCATTAGTTTATTGGCAATATAATAATCTTCTGTTAAAAGCTGACCTGATAGATAAAATCCTACTTTTTCTTTTGGAGAAATTGCAATTTTTGTAGCAATTTTACTTATTGCATTGCTCCAAGTTGTTTCTTTGAACTCTTGTGTTAAATCATCTCTTACTTTTGGTCTTAATAATCTTGAAGGCGTTTGAATACTAATAAGTTCAGATATTCCTTTTGAACAAAGTTTTCCCTCATTTGTGGGGTAAACAATATCCCCCATTAATTTATTTTCTTCAAATTCTAATCCGCATCCAACTCCACAATAACCGCAAACTGACTTAATCATAGTATTTTCCTATTTGTAATAATTATTTGTATATATATTTTTTATTATATAAAGGAATTAATGTAGATATAAGAAATAACTGTATTAAAAATATACAACACCGTAAATTACTAATAATTATTTGGAAAAATAATTTTTTATATACATATAAGTTATATGTATATTTTTTTATGATATAACTATTACTTTAATAATCAAGGATTAAAATGAATGCTGAAAAGTTAGAGAAAATTAGTTTATTATGTAAATCACTTAATTTAATTTATGTGGTAAGAGATAAAAATAATGAAAATAATAATTTAAAATATTTTGAAAATTTCTTTAACGAAGTAACATTTATGGATAATGGTCTTGAAGCATTAAAAACATTTGATAAAAATAAATTCTCAGTAATAATTACAGATATAGAAATTCCTGATTTTAATGGCTTTGACTTGATAGAAAAAATTAAAAATATCGACAAAGGTATTGTAACGATTATTTATACTTCAAACGAAGATAGAGAGAGTTTTTTTAAAACAATTCAACTAAAAATTGATGGTTATTTAATGCCTCCTTTTGATGAAAATAATTTTTTAGAAATTATAAATAGATCAATAGAGAGTTGTAAAGATAAAAAGCTTCAAATAGAAAAGAAAAAGAATAATTTTAAAATTCAAAAGCAATATACAGACTTAGTTGATAAAAGTGCAATTATTTCAAAAACTGATAAAAATGGAATAATAACTTTTGTAAATGATAATTTTTGTAAAACATCTGAATACACAAGAGAAGAATTAATAGGGAAAAGTCACAATATAATTAGACATCCAGATAATTCTGCGGAAGTTTATAAAGAATTATGGAATACCGTGAAAAATAAAAAACTTGAATGGTCTGGGGTTATAAAAAATCTAACAAAAAGTGGCAAAACTTATTATATAAAATCAACAATTAAACCAATTTTAGATGAAAATGGAGATATTCTTGAATATGTGAGCGTTAGAAGTAATGTAAATACTATTATGAGTGATAAAAAACATTTAATTGATAAAATTGAATCAAATAATCTATTTTTATTAATTTTCATACAAATAGAAGATTTTGATATTCTTGATAAATTTTATAATATTTTAACTGTTGATAAAATCGAAAAAATGTTTGCTTTTAGTATGTTGTCTTATTTGCCAAACTCTTATACTTTTGAAAATATTTATAATATTGGAAATGGACGATATGCACTTTTAGCTGATTTTTTTGATTTTACTTCATCACAAACAAATATAAATGAATATCTTGAAGTTTTTGCAAAAAATATTAAAAAATCAATTTTAAATGTTGATGATATAGAGTATGACTTAAATATTATAGTTAGTTATTCTTTTGGAAAAGAGCATTTATACGAAGATGCAAAATGTGGACTTGATGAAGCTATGAATAAAAAAATGAATATTAAATATGCAAATGATTCTTCAATAAAAGAGCATATTGAAGCTAAAAAAAATATGGAAATTATTAAAATGGTAAAAATTGCCCTTGATAATTATAAAATAGTTTCATATTTTCAACCAATAATTAATAATAAAACAAAAGAGATAGAAAAATATGAATCTTTAGTTCGACTTGTGGATGAAGATGGAAATGTATTATCTCCTTATTCTTTTTTAGATATTTCTAAAAAGGGAAGTTATTATAATAAAATCACTCATCGTGTTTTGGAAAATTCATTTAAAATTTTAGAACATATATCTACGAAAATTTCTATAAATCTTTCATCTTTAGATATTGAAAAAGAGGAAACAAGAGTTAAACTTTATTCTCTTTTGGAAGAATATAAAAATGATTCTTCAAGAATTGTTTTTGAATTACTTGAAGATGAAGATGTAAAAGATTTTGCGGTTATAAAAAGTTTTATTAAAAGAGTAAAAAAACTAGGTGTTATGATTGCAATAGATGATTTTGGTGCTGGATATTCAAACTTTGAGCGATTATTGGAATTTGAACCTGATATTTTAAAAATTGATGGAAGTTTAATTAAAAATATCGCTACTGATACTTATAGTAGAAATGTTGTTGAAACAATAGTAAGCTTTGCAAAAAAACAAAATATTATTACAATCGCAGAGTTTGTTGAAAATGAAGACATTTTTAATATTTTAAATGAAATGGGAGTTGATTATTCTCAAGGTTATTATTTTGGTGAACCTAAGAAAATATATATTTAAAAATATTTTTTACGAAAATAATTTTAAATATAAAATAAAATTCAAAATCAGTAAGAAATAAAATCCAAACTTATAGAATAATAAAGGGTCTTTTTTTAATAAAGGAGTTTTTTTTTCAAAAAAAGGTTTTACTTTTTGAGGATATTCAAGCTCAAATTTCATATATGAATAGTTTGAGTATCTTAAATCTTCATCTACACTTATTGCTCTTAAAATAATACTTTCAAACCAAGCTGGAATATTATTATTTAAATTTTGAGGTTTTTTTGCAACACCAAAAGTAGGGTTTTGAAAAGGTTCAATTTCTCCATAAGGATACTTTCCACATAAAGCTTCATATAGTGTAACCCCAATTGAAAAAATTTCTGTTTTTTCATTTATTGCATTCCCTGTAAATCTTTCTGGTGCTAAATAAGAAGGAGTTCCAGCAGTAGAGGCAATTGAAAATATTTCAGTAATTGAACCAAAGTCAATTATTTTGAAAATTCTTTTTCCATCTCTTTGTATTACTATTATATTTTCAGGTTTTATATCTGCATGAACTAGGTTAAATTTTAAAAGATATTCTTCCATAGAAATAAGAGTTTTTGCTAATAAAATTGTTTCATCAATAGATAAATTTCTTTTTTTGAGATATTGTTTTAGATTTATTCCATCTAATTTTGTCATTAGATAATATCTTGCAGTTCTTTGTTTTGGAACAAATGATTTTGGAAAAAAACCAGCTTTTAATCTTTTTGCATTCCATACTTCTTTTATATATAAATCTAATATTTCTTCATTTTCTATTGCTTCATAAGGAGCAAATTTTATAACATATTCTTGTTTGTTTTTTATACAAATCCAAGTTCTATTATTTTGAATTAAAGAGTGAGTTAATTCATACCCATCAATAACAGTACCTTTTTTAAGTTTTTCAGGGATTTCAAGATTTAAGCTTTTCATTGATTCTATATAATCAGTATCTAAAACTTCTAAAATCACAGCACTTGTGTCATCAGGAAGATTTTCATCAACTAATGAACTAGCATTTTTAACTAATTGATAAGCTCCATTTGAAATATTTTTTGACAAAATATCATTATTCATTAAAGAATATAAACCATCACTACACATCAAAATCTTATCATCTTTTTGAATATTATTTTCAAAATAATATATTTCAACATTTGGACAAATTCCTACTGCATTTGATAAAACACTATTCATTCCCTCTTCATTATGGTCATGGGATAGCTGATTTAATTTATTATCTCTTAATAAATAAATTCTACTATCTCCAGCATTTGCCCCATAAAGACGATTTCCTTTTATTACACAAACAGTTACAGTTGTAATATATTCAGCTCTTTCATACTCTTGAATAGATTGAGAGTATAGTATAGAGTTTATAGATTTGATAAACTCTTTTATAGCTTTTTCGATGCTCCAAGCTTTTGGAAGATTTTTAAAATTATTTATTATATGTAAAGTTACTTTCTTAGCAGCAAGCGCTCCTTGTGTAGCACTTCCTACTCCATCACATAATACAGCAATGGTTAAATCATCAAATTGTTTAATTTCGTAAAAATCATCTCCTATTAATTCTTTTCTTTTTGCAAGACAAAAACCTGAAGTTTTGATATTACTTTTACTCATTTAAATACCTTTTAATATGCAATAATTATATTCTTCCACCAGCTTGAACGCCCCAAGTAGTTCTCCATCTAGTTTTAACAAATGAAATTCCCAAAATAGCAACAAATACTACAATAGCAAAAATCATAAATCCAGCAGCATATCCATCAAATGCACCTTTTGACCAACCAAAAGTTTTGATAAGTGCAGTTCCACCAAGACCACCTGCACATCCAATAATACCTGTCATAATTCCAATATCTTTTCCAAATCTTTGAGGAACCAATTGGAAAACAGCACCATTTGCCATACCTAAATGAGCCATTATTAAAAATAGTACAATAATTGCAATATAAAATGGAAGAGTGTAACTAGCACTAATTATAGCTAATAAACAAACCACTCCATAAAAGAAATATAAAGATTTAATTCCACCTAGTTTATCAGCAATAGCTCCACCAACTGGTCTTAAAATCGCTCCTGCAAAAATACATAAAGCTCCAAAATATCCAGCTGTTACCATTACATTTGGTTCAGCTAATATTCCAAGACCAAAATTGGTCATTTCAGGTTTATATGTACTCATTAAATATACTTTCATATATCCAGCAAATCCTACAAACCCACCAAAACTAATAGCATAAAAAAGACAAAACCACCAAGTATCTTTATCTTTTAAAAGTTTTCCATAATCTTTTAATTTTTTCGGATTTGATTTATAAATATTTGCTGGTGCATCTTTTGCCATAAAAATATAAACAATAAAAATAAATAAAGATAATACTGCACCCACTAAAAATACCGACTGCCATCCCCAGATTTCTGCGATTTTTGGTGCAAAAATAAAGTCAATAACAACTCCAATATTTCCAGCACCCGCAAGTCCTAAAACAACACCTTGAAGTTTAGGAGGATACCATTGACCAGCTTGTGGAAGTGCCACTGCAAATGAAGCACCTGCAAAACCTAAAATAAATGCAACTGCTAATAATTGTTCATAAGTAATAGTTTCTCCTTTGTAATAGGCAAAAAATAGTCCCAATATAACTATAAACTGTGAAACTAAAGCTGTTTTTTTAGCTCCAACTCTATCAACAAAAAAACCTAATACAACTCTTAGAATTGCACCTGCAAGAACTGGAAGAGCAACTAATGTTGCACTTTGGTCTGCACTCATTATAAAATTTTGAGTTTGTTTTAATGATACAGCAATTTCAGTTGCTAATGGACCCATCATTGTCCAAACCATAAAACCAAAATCAAAATACAAAAATGCAGCTAACAGTGTTGGCCAATGCCCTTGACCTTTTAATTCTTTTAAAGACATCTATAATCTCCTTACCTTTTATTTAATACAATTATAATATTAAGAAAGATAAAGTATTCAGCTTATTTGTATATAAAATATTCAATTATTGTAATTAATGTATAAATAAGATTATTTAAACTTTCAAATGAAATATATAAAGTAATTGGCTTTAAATCGGGAAGTTTTAGAATTTTATAATGGTATATTAAGTTATATATGTATATTTTATATACATATATTATTTTTTAAGAGTCTAATTCAATTGTAATTTCTATTCCTTTATAAATTTTATTTTCATAATCTACATTTACATTTTTAATTGAAAAAATTCCTTCTAAGTGTTTAACAATAATTTCTTCTGTCATAAAAAGACCAATTCCTGTTCCTTTTGCTTGATGTTTAGTTGTAAAATATGGTTCACAAACTTTGTCAATAATTTTTTCATCAATACCACCTACGTTATCTGTTATTTTAATGATAACTTTATTCTCTTCTTTATTTGTAGAAATAAAAATTACTTTTGGTGTATCTTTATTTTCTAGGGCATCTTTTGCATTGTTTAAAATATTTATTAATGCTTGAATTAATTCATTTTCATAATTGTATAATTCATAAGCATTTATTTCATTAACAAAAGTAATTTCAAGATTTTTAAATTGAGCAGAAGTTAGTTTAAATAGTTTTTCAAATGTATTTTTTATATTAAAAGTAGTTTTATATTTGTCTGTTTTAAAGAAGTTTCTAAAATCATCTATTGTTTCAGATAAATATAAAGCAGAATTTGTAATATTTTGTATTGATTCTTCGAAAGTTTTATCATCAAGAGTATTAAACTCTTTTTGTAATTTCATTCCAGTTGCAACAGTGGTTATAACAGAAAGTGGCTGTCTCCATTGATGAGCGATATTTCCTAACATTTCACCCATCGCAGCCATTTTTGATTGTTGAGATAAAATATGTTCTTGTGTATTTATTTCCAATTTATAATTTTGGAATTTTTTTTCTAATAATTTAGAGATATAAATAGAAATAAATAATAGAAGCAAAGTTAATGCAGAGGCTAATAATAAAATATTTTTAATTTTTTTATTAAATTCTTCATTTAATTCTATACTTTTTTTCTCAATTATTTGATTTAGATAATCATCATAAAAACCTTTTCCAATTATCCATTTCCAACTAAATAAACCTTTTGTATAACTGGTTTTTCTAAGAGGTATTTCACTATCTGTTATTTTATAATCATAGGTTATAAAGCCTCCCCCATTTTTTGATAAATTTACAATATCATCGAATAGTTTGTTTTCTTCTTTTCCATTAAATTCTTGAAAAGATTTATCTACAAGATTAGCTACTTTTTGGAAAAGTGTTTTTTTATCATAATCTAAAATAAAAAAGTAGTTATTTTCACTTGATTTTAATTTTGAGATATATTCTAATAGTTCTTTTTTCATATTTTCTTCAAAATCAACTACATATTCACCACTTCCAATGAACCAATTATAAGGTTTGAAATGTACATTAAATCCAATTTTTTTGAAATCTTTTTTATTTAAATCATCTGGTTTTGGAAAACGCCAAGTTAGAAAAGCTTCATCTTTTCCTTGAAGACTTTTTACCATTTCTCTTCCTAAATAAAAACCATCTGAATCTTGAAAATTATAAAAACTTTTCCCTTCATTTGCTCTATTTGTAGGTAATAATATACATTCATAATCAAAAGAATAAATAAAAATATAACCTCGTCCATCATTGAATCTTATATCAACAATAGCATCTTTTATCATTTTGATAATTTCATCTTTTGATTTTGTATCTTTATTTTCATTGTAAATTCTAGTAGCAATATTATTTGCTTCATAAACTCTTTCTTTGATGCTTTGTTTTAATTTCTCTTCTGTTTTTGCTTGAGTTCTAAGGATTAAATCATATAAATTTTCTACTTCTGTTTTTACAAATTCTTGATTTCTTTTTAAAAATTCATCTTGTGTGGCTTTTTTTTGTTTTTCTAATTCCTGTTGTTTGTCAGCATATAAAAACAGTGTAATAATCAAAGAAAGAGTGATGATAAATATTAAAGGTGTATATCTTATTATATTTATAAGAGACTTTTCATTTTTGTAAATCATATGAATCCTAGTTTTTGATAATATATTTTATCATAAAGTAAATCTTATTAAGATGATTAACATCAATCTATATATATAATCAATCATTAAAATTTGGAGAGAACAAATGTCAAAAAGAGTATTAATAACAGGTGGAAATAAAGGTATAGGATTAGCTGTTTCAAGAGCTATGTTAGAGTTTGGATATGAAATTATTATTGTGGCTCGTGATTTTGATACTTGCCCTTTGGTTGGCGTTAAAAATGTGACGGCTATTGCGTATGATTTATCAGATGTAGATGGTTTACCAGCTCTTGCAAAAGAGGTAGGAAATATAGATATTTTAATCAATAATGCTGGATATATGCAACCAAAATATACTTACAACAATTATCCAAAAGAAGCAAGAGATCATATTATGAATGTGGATTTATACACTCCAATTGAATTAATGAATATTTTTTGTGAAAATATGAAAAAACAAAAATATGGAAGAATTGTAAATACAGCATCAATTGCTGGGCAAATTGGACATCCAGATGTTTGGTATGGAATTGCAAAAGCTGGACTTATAAATGCTACAAAAATTTATGGAAAAATGTTAGGTGCTTATGGAATTACAGTAAATTGTGTAGCACCAAGTCCAACTGAAACTGATATGCAAAAAGATAACTCTGAAGAGAGAAAAGCAGAATTCAAAAAAACAGTGGCAACTGGAAGATTCGCAACACCTGAAGAGGTTGCAAAAGCTATAGTTTGGTTGGCTACTGATTGTCCTGAGTATATAAATGGAACTTGTTTAGATATAAATAACTGTTCATATCCTAGATAAAGTTAAGATATAGCAAAAACTTAGGGGTTTTTGCTATTTTGATTTTCTAAATATTTTTATATTATTTAATATCTTTACAGCTATTAAAGTCAAAATAGTTCCAATTATTATAGAAATATTCACCTCTTCTTTTAGAAAAATAATACTTAAGCTTATTGCAAAAAATGGTACTAAAAATATAAAAGAGCTAACTTCATTTGTTCCTAATTTCTCAATTCCTATAAAATAAATTGAAGTGGCAAAAGTTGTTGATACAACTGCAACACATAAAATATTTGCCCAAAAAATCCAATCAAAACTAGCATAAGACATTTTTGTTGGTTCCACAAAAAAAACAAGAAGTAAAATAGTCATAAAAGCATACATATAAAAAGAAAAAACCAAAGGAGAAGTTTTTGTAGATTTTGAACTAATAATTGTAAATATTGGCCATAAAACAGAAGCAATTAAAAAATATGAATTGTGTTTTGTAAATATTTGATCAAGAGAAAAAGACCAAATATTTAAAATAGTTAAAACACCAATAACCCCCAAAATCAAAGCAAAAATGTCTTTTTTTGTCATCTTTTTACCAAAAAAAAGTGTCATAAATATAAAAGTATTTATTGGAATTAGTGTGGTAACTAATGCACCACCAAGACTTGCTGTTCCAAATTTTACACCTAAGAAATAGAATTTTAAATAAACAATCATTACAATAGCTGCAACAAAAGCCAAAATTAGACTTTTAATATTTGTACAAAAAAACTTTTTTGTGATTACTAAAATAGGGGCTAAAGTGATGATTGTAAAGAAGTTTCGTAAAAACATCATTTGATATTCATCGATATAAGCGCTTAATACTTTAGCATTTACCCAAGATGCTCCCCATCCTGCCATTGCTAAAACCATCATAAAATAAAATATATTTTTGTTTGTTTGTGTCATTTAAAATCTTTTATGTAATTTTTGTGACGGAATTGTATAATAAATATGTAATTTTTAATAGAGAAATATTTTATTTAGGAAAAAGAGAAAAGCGCTTTACGCTTTTTTCTTTAATAAAATTAGAATTACTCCAATAATAGCTGCTGTAAATGATGCTCCAAAAACTCCAAGTTTA
>JAIELU010000113.1 GCA_019752775.1 Campylobacterales bacterium
CTTTTTTCAATATCTAAAGCTTTTAGTGAAATTAATGAGATAATTGGAAAACAGATATTCTATTCAAATATCAAAATGAATTTTAACTATAAAAATGAAAATGAAGAGTTATTGATTTATGGATATGAAAATGAGTTTAAACAAGTTCTATTGAATATAATAAATAATGCGAAAAATAAGATTGTAGAAAAGAATTTACCTATAAATCAAAAAGGAACTATTGATATTAATATTAAACGCTCTACAAATTCTAATACAATAGAGATAATTGATGATGCAGGTGCAATTGATGAAAAAATTATAAAGTCAATTTTTGAACCTTATTTTACGACAAAAGAAGATGGAACAGGAATTGGTCTTTATATGGCAAAAGTTATAATTGAAGAAAAAATGAGAGGAAGTATTACCGTAAGAAATGATGAAAATCATGTCATTTTTACAATAAAACTTCCCCATAAAAAGGTTTAAAAATGAAAATCTTACTTTTAGAAGATAATAAAAAATTAAATGAAACTATCACTAAAAGATTAAAACTAAAAAACTACAATGTAATCTCTTTTACTGATGGATTTGATGCTTATGAAAATATAACAGAAGGTTTTTCATGTTTTATTTTAGATATAAATGTTCCAAACATAGATGGAATTAATATACTAAAAAAAATAAGAGAATATTACAAAATTGTTCCAGTAATCATCATAAGTGCGAGTGTGGAATTGGATGTAATAAAACAATCCTACGATTTTGGTTGTAATGACTATTTAAAGAAACCATTTTTCATAGATGAATTAGAAATAAAAATTGAGAAACTTTGCAATATTCAAGATAGTAAAATCTATTTTGATGAAAATTCATATTTTGATTTTAAGTCAGCCACAATTGTAATTGATAATCAAGAAATAAGATTAACAAAAAAAGAAAAACTTTTAATAAATCTATTTCTTAGTAAAAAAAATCAAGTTATAACCTATGAGAATATAGAAAGTTATGTTTGGGAAGGGAATTTTAGTTCACTAGAATCAATAAGAAGTCTTATTAGAAGGGTAAGAAAAATTTTTCCCAAAGAGTATATTCAAACAATTATTGATGCTGGTTACATATTTAAAAATATTTAATTCTTTAATAATTTTACATATTAAAATCATATAAATTTCATACTGTTATATTAATATATTTTATATTTTATTATGGAGGTTTTATATGCAAACTTGGCAACAAGTATATGCTCCAATTGGAGATAGCTTAGGACTGTCAGCGCTAGTAGCACTGATCCCTATTGTTTTTTTCTTTTTGGCACTAGCAGTATTTAGAATGAAAGGGCATTATGCAGCAATCATTACATTAACTTTATCTATGATTGTGGCTGTTTTTGGATTTGATATGCCAGTTAACATGGTATTCGCATCAGCTGAATATGGGTTTTTATTTGGTTTATGGCCGATTGCTTGGATTATCGTAGCATCGGTATTCTTATATAAGTTAACAGTAAAAAGTGGACAATTTGAGATTATTAGAAATTCAATTATTTCAATAACTGAAGATCAAAGAATTCAAGTTATTTTAATTGGTTTCTCATTTGGTGCTTTTTTAGAAGGTGCGGCTGGTTTTGGTGCGCCTGTTGCTATTACTGCTGCTATTTTAGTTGGTCTTGGATTTAAACCATTATATGCTGCTGGATTATGTCTTATTGCAAATACGGCACCTGTTGCATTTGGTGCACTTGGGGTTCCAATTATTGTTGCAGGACAAGTTACTTCAATTGATGCTTTTACTATTGGAGCAATGGCTGGTAGACAATTACCACTATTATCACTAATTATTCCTTTATGGCTTGTTGCTATGATGGACGGATGGAAAGGTATTAAAGAAGTATGGCCAGTTGCACTTGTTGCAGGTGGAAGTTTTGCTATTACTCAATATTTAACGTCAAATTTCATTGGACCAGAATTACCAGATGTTACTTCTGCAATTGTTTCTATTGTGGCAACTACACTTTTCTTAAAATCATGGAAACCAAAAAATGTTATGAAAGTTGTAGAACTAGAAAATGTTGTTCAAACATCACACACAACTTTTCAAGTATTTAAAGCATGGTCACCATTTATTATTCTTTCAGTAATGGTAACAGTATGGACAACTAAATGGTTTAAAGCTTTTTTTGCAAAAGGTCAGATTTTTGCTGATACAATTTTTAAATTTGAGTTTTCAGAAATTCACAATATGATTTTTAAAATGCCTCCAATTGTAAGTGCTCCCAAATCATTTGATGTTGTATATACATTTAATCCACTTTCTGCAACTGGTACTGCTATTTTCTTAACAGCAATTATCACTTTATTTATTTTTAGATTAAATGTAACAACAGCTACAAAAACAATGGGTGAAACACTTTTTGAACTTAAATGGGCAATTTTATCTATTGGTATGGTTCTTGCTTTTGCATTTGTTATGAACTATTCAGGTATGTCTTCAACTATGGCACTTGTTCTTGCAAATACTGGATTTATGTTCCCTTTCTTTTCACCATTCCTTGGATGGTTAGGAGTATTCTTAACAGGTTCAGATACTTCATCAAATGCACTTTTCTGCGGATTACAACAACAAACTGCTCAACAATTAGGGCTTAATGAAACATTAATGGTAGCTGCAAATACTACTGGGGGTGTATGTGGTAAAATGATTTCTCCACAATCTATCGCTATTGCTTGTGCATCTACAGGTATTGTTGGAAAAGAGTCTGACTTATTTAGATTTACAGTTAAACACAGTTTAATACTTGTAACTTTTATAGGTATTATCACAATGGCTCAAGCATATATTTTAACTTGGATGATTCCATAAAAAACTAATAACTTCATTTAGGCATATTTATGTCTAAATGAAGAAAAATATATATAAATTAGAAATATTGAGATAAGGAGAGGTTTATGGTATTAAAATTAAAAAAATTATCTTCTTTATTTAAAGAAAATCAATAAGAAATTATGAAAATAAAACTTTTTATAAAACTAATCTTCAATATAATACTTAAAATAAAAGATAAAATGTACTCTTTTATTTACGACCCTCAACAAAGAATTTATACGGTTCCCCGACTTGAATAGCAATTGATTTTTTTTCACAAACAAAAAAATAAAAAAGGAAAAAAATGTTAGAAGGTAAATACCAAGATTTTTATAATCAAATTATAAATAAGATTTCAAAGAAAAAGATTTTCACAGACAAATTACATACTTTAGCCTATGGAACTGATGCTTCATTTTATAGATTAATCCCAAAAATTGTAATCAAAACAGATAATGCAAAAGAGGTTCAAGATATTGTAGAATTATCGAATTCTATGGATTTAAGCATAACTTTTAGAGCTGGTGGAACTTCACTATCAGGTCAAGCAATTAGTGATTCAATTTTAATTGTTACTTCAAGAAATTTCTCAAATTTTAAAATCTCACCAGATGCAAGTTTTATATCACTTCAACCTGCACTTACAGGCGCTCAAGCTAATGGATTATTAGCTAGATATTCTAAAAAGATTGGTCCAGATCCAGCTAGCATAAATGCCGCTATGATTGGTGGAATTGCTGCTAATAATGCTTCTGGTATGTGCTGTGGAATTTCGCAAAACTCATACAAAACTTTAAAATCTATAAAATTGATTTTTAGTGATGGAACAAAACTAGATACAGGATGCGAAGAAAGTAAAGATGCCTTTAGAAAAAGTCATGCAGATTTTCTAAAGGATTTAAAAAGTTTTTCAGATGATACAAAAAACAATGAAGAATTAAGAGCAAGAATTGAGCGAAAATTTAAAATCAAAAATACATGTGGTTACTCAATTAATGCTTTAATTGATTTTGAAGATGAGTTTGAAATACTTGAACATTTAATCATTGGAAGTGAAGGAACTTTAGCTTTTATTGAAGAAGTTACTTATTACACAGTTGAAGATTTAAAAGACAAAGCAAGTGCCTTAATGTATTTTAAAGATATGAATGAAGCCTGTAGAGCTGTGACAAAATTAAAACTAGCACGAGATTCAAATCAAATAATCGTAGATGCAGTTGAATTAATGGATAGAGCCGCTTTAAAAAGTATTGAAAATGATTCTGCAATGCCTGAATATATAAAAGATTTAGGTTCAGAAATAACTGCACTTTTAATAGAAACAAGAGCTATAAATGATGCTCAACTAGATATTCAAATAACTCAAATAGAAGAGTTATTAAAAGAATTTGATGTTGTAAGAGAAATCTATTTTACAAAAGATGAACATGAATATAATCTTTATTGGAAAATAAGAAAAGGATTATTTCCTGCTGTTGGAGCTGTAAGAGTTACAGGAACAACTGTAATTATTGAAGATGTTGCATATCCAATTGAGTGTTTAGCTGTGGCAACACTTGAACTTCAAGAATTATTTAAAAAATATGGTTACTCAGAAGCTCTTATTTTTGGTCATGCCCTTGAAGGGAATTTTCACTTTGTATTTACTCAAGATTTCTCAGATCCAAAAGAGATTAAAAGATATGATGAACTTATGAATGAGGTTGTACATTCGGTTGCTGTTAAATACCAAGGAAGCCTAAAAGCAGAACATGGAACAGGGCGGAATATGGCAGCATTTATTGAAGTTGAGTGGGGATATGATGCTTATATTATGATGAAAAAAATAAAATCATTATTTGACCCAAAAGGACTTTTAAATCCAGGCGTAATAATAAATGATGATGCACAAGCCCATCTTAAAAATCTTAAAACACTTCCAGCAACTAATGAAATTGTTGATAAATGTATTGAGTGTGGATTTTGTGAACCTACTTGTCCATCAAATGAGCTAACTCTTACTCCTCGACAAAGAATTGTAATAAATAGAGAAATCTCAAGACTTGAAAGTATTGGAAATCATAAGGAAGCAAAAGAGTACAAAGATTTATACCAATACGATGGAATAGAAACTTGTGCAACATGTAGTTTATGTTCAAGTGCCTGTCCCGTAAAAATTGATACAGGAAGTTTAACTAAACACTTACGAGCAGAACAAGTCTCAACTAGTTCTAAATCAATTGCAAATTTTATAGCAAATAATTTTTCAATGACTTTAAAAGGTGTACGATTTGGTCTTCATAGTGCAAACTTTATTCATAAAGTTTTAGGAACTCCTAGTATGGAAACTGTAACTAAAACATTTAGAGACTTAAGCAAAAACTCTCTTCCTAAATGGAGTGAAGTAATGCCAAAAGCTATAAATATAAACTTAAATTTTGAACAAAAAGTAAGTGACAAAAAAGTAGTATATTTCCCTTCATGTATAAATAGAAGCATGGGATTAAATGCTGTTTCAAAAGAGGAAAAAGAACTATTTGATACTACCGTTGAAGTATTATTAAAAGCTGGTTACCAAATCTTATTTCCTGAAGATTTACCAAACTTATGTTGTGGTATGCCATTTTCATCAAAAGGATTTAATGAAGCTTCAAATACTAAATCATCTCAATTAGAAATTGCACTTTTAAATGTAAGTGAATTTGGTGAATACCCAATTTTATGTGATACAAGTCCTTGTACTAAAAAAATGATGGAGAGTTTTTCTCATAAATTAGATGTTTATGAACCAATAGAATTTGCTTTAAAATTTCTAACAAAAGATTTAGAATTTATAGCGATTGATGAACCTATTACAATTCATACAACTTGTAGTTCGCGAAAAATGGGATTAGAAGATAAGTTTAAAACTTTAGCGCAACTTTGCTCAACAAATGTAATAATTCCAGCAGATGTAAAATGCTGTGGATTTGCAGGTGATAGAGGATTTAATTTTCCTGAATTAAATAAATCAGCATTAAGACACTTAAAAGAGCAAACAATTGGTGCAAAAATGGCATTTTCTACATCAAAAACTTGTGAAATTGGATTAAGCGAAGAATCAGGGCTTGATTATAACTCAATCTTTTATTTGATTAATAAAGTTACTAAGGCTAAAACTTTATAATCTTCTTTCCACAAAAACAGATATTTACTATTTTTTTGGTAAAATGTCTGTTTTATGAAAGAAGGAAAATAAATGTACAAACTTTTTTTAACACTACTTGTAAGTTCTGGAATATCATTTGCTGGTATAGTTAATGGTGTTGCTTTAACTGTTAATGATGAACCAATCACAACTTATGATATTGATAAAACCGTATCAATAAATAAAATCAGTAAAAATGAAGCTGTTGGATTACTAATAGACAAAGCTTTATATGAACAAGCCGTAAGCCAAAATAATATAAGTGCTGATATTTTTGATATAAATGAATATATTGAAAGATTAGCAAAAGCAAATGGAATGGATTTATACTCTTTTAAAGCCATGGTAAAACAAAGATATCCAAATTATACTGATTTCGAAGAAGAAGCAAAAGATGCTGTTATTAGACAAAAACTAATTCAAAAAATAGTAAAAGGTCAATTAGCAGTTGCAACGCAAGAAGACATGGAATTGTATTATGAAAAAAATAAAAATCAATTTTCAACTTCAAAAGTTTATGAAGTAACACAATATGCTTCAAAAAATAAAGTTTCTTTAACTAATGCAATAAATAATCCAATGGTAATTGCAGCTGATGTTGAAAAAACTCCATTAAAACTTGGTGTTCAAAGTTTACAACCACAAATGCAATTTTTATTAAATGATACAAAATTAAATACTTTTACTCCTATTTTTACAGCAAATAAACAGTTTGTTTCTTTATTTGTGATAAGAAAAGAAGGAACAACTTCACTTGATTTTGAAACTGTAAAAGCAAAAATATTTAATGATATGATGAGTTTAAGAGAAAAAAAATATCTAAAAGATTATTTTGAAAAACAAAAATTAACAGCTGATATAAAAATAGTTAGATAAAGGAAATAGATGTTTGAAGTTATTATAGGATTAGAAGTACATGCCCAATTAAATACAAATAGTAAACTTTTTTGCTCTTGCGCTACAAGTTTTGGAGAAGAACCAAATACAAATGTATGCCCAACTTGTTTAGGATTACCAGGAGCTTTACCTGTTTTAAATAAAGAAGCTGTTCACAAAGCAATTATGCTAGGAACTGCAATAAAATCAAAAATAAATCAAAAATCAGTATTTAATAGAAAAAACTATTTTTATCCTGATTTACCAAGTGGATACCAAATTTCTCAATTTGAAGTTCCAGTTGTTGGACTTGGTGAATTAGTTATTGATTTCCCTGATGGAAGACAAAAAACGATTGGAGTTACAAGAGCTCACTTAGAAAATGATGCAGGTAAAAATATACATGCAGGAAATGCTTCACAAGTTGATTTAAATAGAGCAGGAACGCCTCTTCTTGAAATAGTTTCAGAACCTGATATGAGAAGTGCTGAAGAAGCTATTCTATATCTTAAAAAACTTCATTCAATTGTAAGATATTTAGGAATTTCTGATGCTAATATGCAAGAAGGGTCTTTTAGATGCGATGTTAATGTTTCTATTCGACCAAAAGGTGACACAAATCTTTATACAAGATGTGAAATCAAAAATATGAACTCATTTAGATTTATTGAAAAAGCTATTGCTTATGAAGTAAATAGACATATTGAAGCTTGGGAAGATGGTGTTCATTCAACACAAATTGTTCAAGAAACAAGATTGTTTGATGTAAATACGGGAGAAACAAGATCTATGAGAGGGAAAGAAGATGCTGCTGATTATAGATATTTCCCAGATCCAGATCTTTTACCTTTAATTATTACAGATGAAATGATTGCAGAGTATTCAAAAATTCCGGAACTTCCTGATGAGAAAAAAGCTAGATTTGTAAAAGAATTTGGACTTAAAGAA
Source organism: Campylobacterales bacterium (assembly GCA_019752775.1). Taxonomy (GTDB): domain Bacteria; phylum Campylobacterota; class Campylobacteria; order Campylobacterales; family Arcobacteraceae; genus Aliarcobacter. The sequence goes on from JAIELU010000113.1 coordinate 7,835, forward strand.
TATGATGCTTCTGTAATTACTTCAAGTTTAGAAATGGCTAAATTCTTTGATGAAATGATGAAAGAGGGAATTAGTGCAAAAAATGCTGTATCTTGGTTAACTGTTGAGTTACAAGGAAGACTAAAAGAGGGTGCTTTAATTGAAGACTCTATTATAGATGCAATTACTCTAGCTACTATTGTAAAAAGAATTGAAGATAATACAATTTCTGGAAAAGCAGCCAAAGAAGTTCTTGATTATTTAATGGAAAATGAATCAACACAAGTAGATGTTGCTATTGAAAAGCTAGGACTTAAACAAGTTTCTGATGATGGAGCATTATTAGCCATTATTGACTCAATACTTGCAGCAAATCAAGATAAAGTTGCAGAATACAAATCAGGTAAAGATAAACTATTTGGGTTTTTTGTAGGGCAAACTATGAAAGAATCAAAAGGTAGTGCAAACCCAAATAAAGTAAATGATTTATTAAAACAAAGATTATCTTAATGGTAAATAACTCTATTGCTGTAATTGGTGCTGGAAAATGGGGACAAGCTCTTCATTTTGCACTAAGTCAAAAACAAAAAGTTTTAATAACTTCAAGAACAAAAAAAGATATTGAAAACTTTGTTGATTTAAAAACTGCATTAGAGTGTAAATATTTGATAATTGCCATTCCAGCTCAAGAAATTAGATCTTGGTTAAAAGATAATTTTGTTTTTAATGGACAAAAAGTACTTGTTGCGTCAAAGGGAATAGAAGCTTCAAGCGGTGAATTTTTAAATGAAATTTACTCAAGTTTTGTTCCTAAAAAAAACATAGGATTTATTTCAGGTCCTTCATTTGCAACTGAAGTTAAGCAAGGGTTACCATGTGCTTTAGTTATAAATTCAAATTCAAAAAAACTTTTTAAACAATTTTCTCCTTTTTTTCCAAATTTTATTAAAACTTATTACAGTTCTGATGTAATAGGAGCTGAAGTAGCAGGTGCATATAAAAATGTATTGGCAATTGCAAGTGGTATTTGTGAGGGATTAAACTTAGGTAAAAATGCTCAAGCTTCACTAATAGCTAGAGGTTTGGTTGAAATGGAAAGATTTGGAAAATTCTTTGGTTCAAAAAAATCAACTTTTTTGGGTTTAAGTGGTGCTGGTGATCTTTTTTTAACTGCAAATTCTACAATGAGTAGAAATTATAGAGTAGGACTAGGTCTTGCTTTAAATAAAAATTTAGATGACATATTAATAGAATTAGGTGAGGTTGCAGAGGGAATTAAAACAGCGGAAGCAATACATAATCTTTCTATTAAATACAATATTTATACACCTATTGCAAATGAAGTAAATCTTATATTAGATGGTAAAAGCCCAAAAGATAGTTTAAAAGATTTATTAAAACATTAAACAATAATGAGAAAAGGAAAAGAGAATGAAAGCTTTTGTAGTTGAAAAAGTTGGAGATAATGAATTCAAATCAAGTATTCAAGAAGTTGAGACTCCAAAATGCGAAAAGAATGAAGTTGTTATAAAAGTAACTTACTCTTCATTAAATTATAAAGATGCTTTAAGTTCAGTTGGAAATCCAGGGGTTAGTAAACATTTTCCACATATTACAGGAATTGATGTTGCAGGAACTGTTTTTGAATCAACTTCACCTATTTTTAAAGTTGGAGAAAGAGTTCTAGTAACTGGTTATGACATGGGAATGAATTCAAATGGTGGACATGCTCAATTTGTAAAAATTCCTGCTTCTTGGGTTGCTAGAATTCCTGATGCAATTTCAGATCAAGAAATCATGACTTTTGGAACAGCTGGGCTTACTGCAGCACTAAGTGTAAATGAATTAATCGAAAATGGAATAAAACCAGAAAGTGGTGATATTTTAGTAACAGGTGCAACAGGTGGTGTTGGTTCAATTGCAATAGCAATATTAAGTAAACTAGGATACAACATAACCGCAATTTCTGGGAAAAAAGAAAGAATTGATTTTTTAAAAAAAATTGGTGCAAACGAAATAATCTTAAGAGAAGAGTTTGAAGAAGAATCAAAAAAACCTTTATTAAGAGAGAAATATGCAGGTGTTATTGATACAGTTGGTGGAAAGATATTAGCAAATGCGCTTAAACAAATAAAGTATGATGGCGTTGCCACTTGTTGTGGACTTACTTCTTCTCAAGAATTAAATACAAATGTATTTCCTTTTATATTAAGAGGTGTAAGATTGATAGGAATTGATTCTGTTGAATGTAAATTAGAGAAAAAACAAGCTGCTTGGGAAAAATTAGCAAGTAGATGGAAAATAAATAGTTTAAATTCAATTATAAATGAAATTTCATTAGATGATATAAAAGTAGCTTACGAACACCTTCTTTCAGGTAAAGCAGTAGGAAGATATGTAGTAAAAATAAAAGAGTAGATTAAAATTTAATCTACTTCAACCTCACCATTTTCAACTTGTAAACTGTAAGAAGTATCTTTACCTAAAGTAAGAATTTTTGCTTGTTCAACCCATTGATTATTTCTTGCAATTCCTGGAAGTAATAAGAATTCTTCTATCCATTCTGCATTTTTACTAGACCATCTTGAAATTTGTTCAAAATGATAAATTCCCAAATTATTCAAATCAATTTCTATTTTAGAATTTATTCCTTTTATTTTTATCAAAGGATCTTTTCCTATTGGCTTTGGCGTAGTTAGAATTAAAGGTTTATAATCTAAATTTGAGTTCTTTCTAAAAATAGGGTTTAATGTGCTTTTGATTCTATCATCTCTTGAATCATCAACTCGATCATTATGTATTGACTCAATTTTAGGAAAATTATTTTTCCCTACAAAATAACCTAAAATAAACCCTATAATTCCAGCAATAACCAAATTTATTACGATTAGTGAAGCAGTTTCAAGCATAAATCTATTCTCCTATAATATTAAAATCAACTCTTCTATTTATTTCAGATAAACCATTTTCATCATCTTTTGCTATTGGAAAGTCTTCTCCATAACCAACAGCATTTAATCTATTTTCATCTATACCTAAATCAATTAAAGCAATTTTAACACTATTTGCTCTATCTTGAGAAATCTTTTTATTTAGGTTTTTATCACCTCTTGAATCTGTATGTCCAGCAATCTCAATTTTTATATTTTTGTTGTCTTCTAATACTTTTGCAATTCGTGCCAAAGTTGTATTAGAATCAATTGTAATAGTTGAACTTTTTCTCTCAAATTGAATCTTTTTTTCTGCTACTATTTGATTAATAAGAAGCTGCATATCTTTTGGTGATGAACCTGTTTTTAAAATATTTTCTTTTTGAATAACTGGTGTAGCAGTATTATTATTTGAAGGAACCGTTTCTTCATTGTTTATATTGTCTTCATCAGATGTGATTACAAGAGTTGGATTAGCAATATTAATATCTTTTACTAAATTTATATCCATTCTTGAAGTAATTGACTCCAACAAAGCATAATAATTAGGATCTTTTAATTCTCCTGATAATGATACTTCGTCATTAATAATAAGTATTTTAGCACCATCGGCAAAAAAATCTTTAAAAGGAGTAATTAATACAGCAACTTTTGACAATAAAACTTCATCAATGACTATATCATCTTCATAAGTATATTCACCATCTCTATTGATATTCAAAATATCTGCGACTCTTTTTGCATCTGCTTGATTTGCAAATATACCATCCATTGTAACTATTCCATCTTTTTTTGTTAGAACTAAATTAAATGGTTTTGTTTCTTTATCATCGTCTGAAGCAAAAAAGTTAATAATTTTGTCAATCAAGCCTGTATCGTTAGAACTAATTTCTGTTTTAATTGGTGTATAAACTAAAGTTTGAGTATTTGATGAAGAATCAAAATCAAAACTATATACAGAATAGATTATAAATCCAATAAATAAAATTATTAAAAATACTACTTTTTTAACAAGTGACATTGTTACCCTTTTCCCTGAAATTATCGATATTATATCTTTTGATAGCTAAATTTAATTTAATTAAGTTTGATATTATACTCAATTAGTAAGAAAATAATTAGAATCTTAGCTTATTTTTAAAAATTAATTTTAAAAATTAATTTATTTGTTATAATTAGATAGAAATTACTAAAGAGAATAAAATGCAACACATAATAAATTCAGCCCAAACTTGCCTAGATTGCAAAAAACCAAGATGTCAAACAGGTTGTCCTGTTGGAACTCCAATAGCAGAAATGATTAGACTTTTTTTAAGTGGAGATATAAAAGAAGCTGGAGAAAAAGTTTTTGAAAATAATCCTTTATCAATTATTTGTTCACTTGTTTGTCCACATGAAAAACATTGTGAAGGTCACTGTATTTTAAATAAAAAATCTATCCCTGTTAATGTTGGTGGAATTGAAAACTATATTTCAACTTATTATATGAATTACAGAGAATTTGAAAAACCAACTCCAAATGGACGAAATTTAGCAATTATAGGTTCAGGACCAGCTGGAATTAGTCTTGCAATGATGATGGCAATGAAAGGTTACCATGTAACAATGTACGAAGGTAATGAACAAATAGGTGGTGTTTTAAGATATGGTATTCCTGATTTTAGACTTGATAAAACTATACTTGATAAAATTGAAGTTAATCTAAAAAAGTTAGGTGTTAATATTAGAAAAAACATCATGATTGGTAAACATATTACTCTTGATGATATGCAAAGAGATGGATTTGATGCAATTTTTATTGGAACAGGTGTTTGGGCTCCAAAAAAATTAGGAATCAAAGGTGAGAGTTTAGGAAATGTACACTTTGCAATTGATTATTTAAAAACACCTAAAGCTTATGAATTAGGTAAAAAAGTTGTTGTTATTGGTGCTGGAAATGTTGCTATGGATGTTGCAAGAACTGTTATTCGAAATGGTGCTAATGATGTTTCAATAATGTATAGAAAAGCTGAAGAAGATATGCCTGCTGAAAAAATTGAAATTGACCATGCAAAAATAGATGGAGTTAAATTTAAACTTCATAGTTTACCTTTAGAACTTACAGAAAAAGGTATTCGTTATATAACAACTAACCAAGAAATTAATGAAGAATGTTTTGAAGAAGCAGATTCTATTTTAGTTGCTATTAGTCAAACAGCACGAGATTTAATTGTTAAAAATAATACGGGATTATCTTTAGGCGAAAATGGCTTACTTCAAAGTGATGAAAATGGAATAACGGCAAGAAAAGGTGTTTTTGCCTCTGGAGATGTAGTAACTGGGGCTAGAACAGTTGTTGAGGCTGTTGCCTTTTCAAAAAGAGTTGCAATATCAATTGAAGAGTTTATTTCAACTCTTCCTGCAAAAACAGTTGCTATTTAAGCTTCTGTTTTTAATAATTCAATCCAAAAATATTTATTTGCTACACCTTTTTCTACTGGTTTCCATCCATAAGAAATAGAGTGCATATATAAAACTTCATCTAATATTTTAAAAGTAATCTCAATATTTGCTTTTTGACTTAAAATTTCAGTAAAAATAGCATAAATATGATTTTTATCTTCTTCGATTTTATAAATAGTATCCTCTAAATTCTCAAGTTGTTTATCAATAAAATCTTTTATTCTTTCTTTAGACATTAATTAATCCTTTTATTTTTTACCTGTTCTATTATACTAAAATAGAATAATGAGAGTATAATTTTGATAGATAAACAAAAGAGAATACATGCTTTTAAATGAATTAACTATAACCAATTACAAGTTTTCCGATTTAGTAGATGTAGTTGCATTTTCAAAAGTTTTAGACAATTTTTACGATGCAACTGGAATTCCAAATGGCTTAATGGCAATAGATGGTGAAGTAATTTCTCAATCTGGATGGATAAATGTATGCGAAAACTTTCATAGAGTAAATCCTGAAAGTAAGAAATATTGTTTAAAAAGTAATTTCGAATTAATAAAAAATATAAATGAAGATGAAATTGCAACCTCTTTATGTAAAAATGGATTAATCGATTATGCAACACCTATCATAATTAAAGGGCATAGATTAGCAACTCTATTTTTAGGGCAAGTTTTAATAGAATCACCTAATTTAGTATCTTTTGGAAAACAAAGTGAAAAATTTAATTTTGATAAAAAATCTTATATTGAAGCAATAAAAGAAGTTCCAATTGTTTCTAAAGAGAAAATTGAATCTTTAATGAAATGTATAGTTAGCATGGCTCAAATGTTAGCACAAAATGGTTTATCAAAAATAGAGCATAACGAACTTGAAAAGAGTTTACTTAATAGTAATAAAAAAGTAATACATTTATCTGATATTTTAGATTTCTCTCCAAATGGGATTGGCTGGGCAAATAAAAAAGGAGAAATAGAATATCTTAATCACCAATTTACAAGATTATTTGGTTATGAAAAAGAAGATATTCCTACTTTAGATATATGGCTTAAAAAGGCTTTTCCAAATACAAGATATAGGCAAGAAAAAGTTAATCCCTGGTACAAAAACCTAGAAAATAGCTATGAAAATGCCATTTCATCTTCTGAACTTGAAGTAAATATAAAATGCAAAGATGGAATTTATCGACATGTACTTATTAGAGTTTCTTCAATTGCTGATAAAAAACTGTTTAATTTTAGTGATATTACAATTCACTGGAAAAGTGAACAAAGAAATAGAGCCCATGATAGAATTCTTGGTTTAGTTGCAAAAGGTGTTGAATTAAAAGATGTTTTAGAAGAAATATTACGAACTATTGAGTTTGAAGATTCAGATTCACTTTGTAGTATTTTATTATTGGATAAAGAAGGTAACCATCTAATAAATAGTATTAAAAATAGACTTCCAAATTTTTATAATAATGCAATAGATGGTCTTGAAATAGGTGTGGGTATTGGTTCTTGTGGAACAGCTGCAATGATAAAAGAAAGAGTAATCATTGATGATATTATGACTCATAAATATTGGCAACCATATAAAGAAATTGCAAAACTAGCAAATCTTGGATCATGTTGGTCTGAACCAATAATAGCATCAAATGGAAAAGTTCTAGGAACATTTGCAATTTATCATAAAAATCCAAGTAAACCAAATGAATCAGATATTGAACGAATCAATTTTGCAGCAAATATAGCTGCAATTGCCATAGAAAATAGAGATAATCGTATAGATTTGGAAAAACAAGCTTATACAGATTATCTAACTGGTTTAAATAATCGACGCTCATTTATAGAACAAACAGAAATGGAGTTGCATAGAAAAGAAAGATATGGAAGCGAATTCTCTCTTATTATGTTTGATATAGACTATTTTAAATATATTAATGATAAATATGGACATAATACGGGTGATTTAGTTTTAAAAGAGATTGCAAATGTTTGTTATCTTATATTAAGAGAAGTTGATATTGCAGGTCGTATTGGAGGTGAAGAATTTGCTATTTTATTACCTGAAACAAATATTATCGAAGCTCAAAAAGTAGCTGAAAGATTAAGGGTTGCCATATCAAAAGCAAAAGTTCTTTCTTCTTTAGATGAAGAAGTTAAATTTGCCGCTTCATTTGGAGTTACATTTACAAATAATACAAATATACCGATAAACGAATTATTAAATCAAGCTGATACTGCTCTTTATAAAGCAAAAAATAGTGGTCGGAATAAAGTTGTTATTTATGAAAACTAAAATATTTTAAAAGATTCTTTTATTTGTAATTTGATAATTCAATCAAATTTAAATCAGGGTCTCTTAAATAAATAGAGTCAATTTCTCCATTTGCACCAGTTCTACTAACAATTCCTTCTTCAATAACAATATTTAAACTCTCTATATAGTTTTTAGACTCAATTAAAGGTGTATCAATTATAAAACATAAATCTGCACTTCCATCTTTTGCATTAAATGCTTTTGGCTCAAATTCACTTCCTATCTTGTGTAAATTAATCTTTTGATTTCCAAATTTTAAAGCAACTCTTATACCTTTAAAAATCTCTTTTTCCATACCTAAAACTTTTGTATAAAAATCAACAGTTTTATCTATATCTTTAACCGTTAAAACTAGGTGGTCTAATCTATTTATTTTTATCATTATATTTCTTTTGTAACAATTCTAATTCATCCAAAGTAACAGTCCAATGTTCAGTAAATAGATGATTTTCTAACTCTAATCTTATTTTATCAGGGATTTTAACAGATGTTTTTGTCTCAAAGTTATAATGAATAAGAATACACTTCCCCGTTGTGCAAAGTTTTCCTTCTTGATAAACCGCATGGCATAATTCAATAGAAGAGTTACCAAGTTTTGTAACACCAGTTTTTACAAGAACTTCCTTACCCCAAAATACCTCTTTTAGGAAATCAAAAGAGCTATGAGCCATGATAAGATTCCACTCTTTGATATTTACCTTTGGCATAAAGATATGAAATATTTCATCTCGTGCAGCTTCAAACCAGACCCCATAAGTGTTGTTATTAATATGCCCAAGAGCATCGGTTTCTAAAAATCTTGGTTTTATTATTTCTGTGAACATTTATTTTCTCCAATTAAAAGGAGGATAGTTTAACAAAAAGGGTTTATGTTTTGTTTAAAGATATTTGGAAGTTGTAGTAAGTATACATAGTTTTCTAA
>JAIELU010000226.1 GCA_019752775.1 Campylobacterales bacterium
AATAAATTATTATCAACTTGTTGAACAATAAGCATTGCAATAATAGCATATATAACTTTTATAGGTCTTCCACTTAACAATCCCATAATGGCAGCTAAAACTGTACCAACTAAAGGACCTACAGCTGGAATATATGGTAACAATTCACGAGCACCAGCAGCAATTGTAGACAATATTTTATGTTTTCTCAAAAATTTATGAGCATCTGACATAGTATTTTTAAGAGCATCCCAGAAATCACCACCACGAACTCCAGATAAATCATGATTACTAATAGGATTCATACGTTGAGATTCAATTGCTGAGAAAATATTAGTTGGGGTTAATAAAGCAGTTTTAACATTAGCATAAGCCATAGCAAGAGCCAAAATACCATCAACTTGAGTTGAAATATATAATTCAGGAGTAACTGAATATTTCTTTAAATTAGTGCAACTTACTTGCATACTCAAAGAATAATTTCCAACAACACCAGGAGCAGTTAATGCATCACATGGAATATCAACACCAAATCTTAAACATATAACTGAACCAATTGGTAAAAAGAATTGTTGAGCAGCTACTACACCAGGAGCATCAGTTCTAAATTGACTAACTACTGGTTCACCTGCAAATTCGCGATAATTAATATTTAATCCTGATTCAGTACACATTGAATATAATTGTAAACCATTTGCACTTGAGAAGATCGAATCTTTATTATTCCATTGAATTCTTAATTGTTCAATTGAAAAATATGAATCTGTTTCTTGACAATTTTGAGATAAAGAATTAAAATTTTGTCTTACCCAAATATAAATTGCTCTAGGTACAGTTGATAATTGTAATTGATTACTTTGAATTACTCCAGAAGCAGTTGGTGAACCATAAGCTCCAAAAGTTTGACCAGTTGTAATATAAGGGTTCAATTCAGTATAATTATATTTTAATACTCTTGGTAATAAAGCAGTTTCTTGTGGAGTTATAAATTCAGTTAAGAATAAACATTGATTTACAGATCCAATTCCATTTATAGTTCCTTGAATAGAATTAATTGGAATATCAACTGAGCTAGATCCTGCTGCAGCACCCATACTTGACCAAATACGATTAGGCCATGTAGTAAGGAATGTTAAATTAACATCAAATGTATTTATATGAAGAAAAGAAGAGGATGCATGTTTATATTGGAAAGGATTCATAAAAACAGGTTCAAATACATTTATATTAATAATAGCAGTCAATAATTGACCTCCAGCTGTTGATAAATCATTTCTAGAACAAACCCACCCATTTTGTCTACCAATATAGTTATTAATAGGAGTTTGATACATATTATTTAATGGATTTCTAACGGATCCGAGTAAATCTACATATTCTTGGGATTGATCTGGGGCTGAAGGAGATCCTGACAAAAATGTATTTCCAACTTCAACATCATTAAAGAAATATTTTCCTAAAGGATGAACTTGACGTGCTAATTGTATATTCATTTTTTGTCCATTTAATGTTAATGATGCATTATCAATGATAGAACTAATTGGAAATTGTCTTACTCCACATCTATTTACATCAACTATTTTTTGACCAGCAGCTGTTGATGTGGCCGTAATAGTAAGATTTGCATTTAAATTAATATAACATTGTCTTGAAAAAGCAATTAAGTCAGAAGGTGGAATACATGAAAATGTTAATCCATTTGTTGAACTACTAGTTGGAGTGAACGCTCTATAAGTGTGTTCTTGTCCTCCGGTAACCACTTTATATGTAAATTGATCATTAAATACTAATCTAGAGTCTGTTACTGCCAATAAATTAATGTTGTCGTCTAATACTTGCATTTTATATATTATAACATTTGAAAATAATAAAAGTATATTATTATTATTTTTATAATTAAATTTACATTTTCTTTAATAAATTTGATTTATACAGATCTTTCTTAACAAAAGCTAATCTTACAGTAGCATTATCATTTGGTTGAATATCCATTATATACCAATTATTTTTAAAATCTTCCCAGTATATTGTAATATCAATTCTTTTAATATCCAAATCGCTAATAATATCTAATAATCTATACTGTGAAGCTGGATTATAATAAATAACACTTCTTTGGTCACCTCCCTTTATAACTTCAGGAGTAAATGATGATAAAACATATTGTGTATTTACTATATTATTTATATTTGAACCTCTTTGAATAGATTCACCAGCAATTGGTAAACTATTAGATACTATTATAACCTTTTTAAGATCAGACCAAGCTGCCATATTATCATATGATTGTACGGTTTCAATATATGTAGGGATAGCTGGATATGTATTAGTCGGATAGTTATTTTGATTATATGTAGAGATATTAAATTGTGAAAATGATAATGAAGTGGGACCTACAGTTCTATTTATATATTTAAAACTAAATCCATTTAAATAAGTTAACAAATCATTATTTATTTGAATTGTTACAACATCAGGCTGTGCAATAGTTGTATTAAATGAATAAGGAGTTATCAGACTTATTAATTCACTAGAAGGATTATAAATAAAATATGGAGTTTGATTTGCTACTGATTGAGCAATAGCGGGAAAAGCTGCTTGTAAATCTGTATAGCATGCTTTCAAAGTTGTATTTAACATATCTATTAAAGCTGTATATGAATACAAATAATAATATGGAGTTATAACCATTTGATTAGGATTATTTTGATTTGGTTGTATAATATCATTTCTTTCAGGTACAAATATTACTATTTGAGTAGAAATAACTACATTATTATGTAAAAAAGTAATATTTAAAAGTGATTGATTTGTAAATCCACTATTTGGTTTAATTGGCATAATCATTATAGGTACTGAAGATAAAGGAATAGCAAAATCAACAATAGTTGCATAATATTGAATACTATTATCTACAATACTTTCATTTAATGTAGTATCATATACCATTTGTTGATTAGGAATTGTATCAGATCCTAAGAATTCAACATTAAAGTAGATGTTATCTTGTTTAAATCTGTTTATGTTAGACATTATATATTTATATTAGATATAATTTAAATATATTTTTAATTAATTATTTAAAACTAATTCAACTGCAAGATTATCACTTGATATTTTATTATATTGACAATTTTCTTTAATAAAATTTTCAAACTGTTCATCTGTCATTTCTTGGCACATTAATCTCAAAACACACCAATAACCACATGTTTTTATTCTTTTATCTAATTGTTGGAATTGAGTTGGATTATATTCTAATTCGTATGGAGATTTATATAATAAATCAGATAAATAAGGATAATCTTGATGTGATTCAACTCTGTATTTTTTATTTATTAATTGCAAAAAATTATCAGGATATCCATCAAATTTTTTACGCATATCGCCATAACTATTAAAAAAATGTAATTTTCCAGTTGTTGGACAAATAAAAACAGTGACCCAATGGCCGTAATTTTCTTTATAACAAAATAAAATAATACATCTTTTGTATCTTCCTAGTAATTGATCAATGGTTCCATATTTATATAATTCAGAATATGTTACTATATTAACTTCATTTCCTAATAATTTTTCAATTTCTTTATCACTTAATGCTTTATAATTCATATATAATTAATATACATTTTAAAGTGGTATAAACTTACGGTAAGAATAATTAATTTATTGGATATTTAGATATAATTGAATTGATTTGCATTTGTTGAGTATCGCAAACATCTTGCAATCTTTGTATTTCTTTTAACATTAAAAAATCCAAATATTGATATTGAATACCTTCTAAATTGCTATTATCGTTTAATTTAATAACATATTCAGGTAAAACAGTTTTAAATTCATCAGCAATACATCCCATAACTAATTTGTGTGATTTATCAGATTTATAACTAAATTTACATGGTTTTAATAATTTTATTAATGTTTTTGTATCTCCAAAATCATAAGTAATATTTTCTTTAAGTTCTCTATCAGATGAAATTGTTCCTAATTGATTTCCTGATGAAATTAATATAGGTAAAGCATCAGCAATATCAGTTGTAACACCTCTAATACCAGCTTGATAATTTTTAGTTTGACTATTACCCAACCTAATAACATTATTTTCTCCAATTACTCCTAAATTTAGACTACCAATTATAATATTATTAGATTCAGCACCATTATAATTTGAACCTGCTGCATAACCAAACATACAATTATCCGTACCAGTTAAACAATTATTTAAAGCTGAAACACCAAAAGCACTATTATTATCTCCAGCTGTTAAATCATGAATACAATCTCCACCAAAAGCACAATTATTATTACCAGTAATAAGATTAGAAAGAATATCAGTACCAAATCCATTATTCCTATTACCTGCTTGTAAAGAATTTAAAACAGCAAAACCAAAAGCTGTCGATTGTTGAGAAGATACTTCAGCTCCTAATGTAGCTATTCCATATGCTGTTGAATATTGACTTACATTAAAATTAGCTAAATCTGATATTCCAATTGTTCCATCTGGTTGTCGTATAGCCATATTAGCTAAAATATTTGCAGATGGAGGATTAACTATTTTAACACCATCATAAAAAGATTTTACACCACTTATAGCTTGATCAACAGCCGATATTGCTCCTGGGTAACCACCATCGGCGGGTTGTAAAATTAATAGATTTCCATTAATCTCACCACCAAATGCATTTCCAGTTGATCCAAATGGACCCATTGATGTAACTCCACCACCTTCTCCATATAAACTTTCATTTATATAAACAGGAGTTCCAAAACTTCCTATATTAATTTGAGAAGGTATTGAACCCATGCCAAGATTAAGTTCAGCACCAAAATCTTTAGGATTAACATTATGAACTGAAATCGTTTCAGTAATTACAAAATCCGAATTTAAAACTCTGGTGTTCATTTGATCAGCGAACAAATTATAGTCATTTTTAACTAATAACTCTTGAATACTCATTATATTATTAAAACATAATATAAATTTAAATAATAATAATTATATCATTCGCATTATCGTTAAATAAGTATTACATGCTCCAACCGCTCCAATGGCAACTGTTGATACTTTATTTTCAAAATCAATAGCAGATACTAAGGAATTTACTAATGATATTGTCGAATTTGGAAATAATAATACAATAGCGGTACTAGATTGTCCACTATTTGATAAATCTGTTGCACTAGCTGGTACATTGTTCCACATTTCTTGTAATGTATATTTATCTGAAATAACGCCATTGATCTTTAAACTAAATGATTGTGGATGAAATCCACCAGCTCCTACTACTCTGATATTAGAATAACCAAAATTAACTAAATAATAACCATTTGCATTAGAATCAACTGTTAATTCTCCATTAATATTATTAAATGTTACACCTCCATTAACTGCTACATTATTCCATGGCATTGAATCACCACTATTAACAGTAGTTACAACACCTTGTATTGTAGTCCATTGCAATGAAGCATAATGTTGTTGTGGTGGATAAGCTACTCCTTTAATTCTAACAATTCCACCTGCTCCACTACCTAATATAACATCATTGGTAGCACTACCTACTTGTACGGGATCAGTTCCAGTAGTTTGTATATTTAAAGTATTTCCTGGTTTTGATTTAATTGTATTTGTTATTAAAGATCCTGCTGTTAAAACTCCTGAAATAGTTTCTGTAGTTGCATTAATAATATTTCCTGTTAAAGTTCCTGTTATAGTTTCATTTACTGTGTGAATATCATTCGCAGTTAAAGTTCCAGTAACAGTTTCATTTACGGTAGTGATGTTGGTAGCTGAAATATTTATTACATCTAATGTATTAACATTTAATTCATTTGCAAATAAATGATAATCATTCGGTACTAGTAATTCTTGAACACTCATTTTATATTATATATTAAGAAATAATATAATTTTTTTTTAATAATTTTAATAATTTTAATTAATCGTATGTGTAAGTTGTCGAGCAATCCAAAATATTTACTTGATTTCCAATATCAAAATTTTGCAGAACACCTGATGAATCTACTCTAGGTCCTATTTTCATAATTCCAGATGTATCGACTTGTACAAATCCTAATTGAACAATTGTATCAACAACCATAAGTATTCTACCATTTCTTAAATTAGTAGTTGGTCTAAATTCAATAGCTACAGGAGTATTATATGTTAAAACATCAGCAGATCCAAAAGTAACAGCTGTAGAAGCACCAATACCTAAAACAACAGTTGCATACATAAGTCTTGTAAGTACCATAGATGCTACTAAATTAGTTGTACCACCTGTAAAAATAGCACCAGCTAAACCTTAATCTGCAAAATATATAAGTTTTTTATTAACTCCAGAAGAAGGAGCTACATTCCATGTAATAATTCCATCATCAAATGTTTTAACACCTTTAATAGTTTGATTAGCAATTGAAATACCACCTGGATTTGTTATATTAGCTGGTTGTAAAGTTAATGTATTTCCAGCAATAGTTCCACCATTTGCATTTGGAGATGATCCAAACGTTCCAATTACAGTAGGGTTACCAATAGGTCCAGTAGGTCCATTTAATCCATTAGCTCCTGTAGGTCCTGTAGGTCCTGTATAACCTGATGCGCCTATACTATTATATAATACATCATTTATATAAACAGGAGTTGATGCATTTGCTATATTAATTCTACTTGGTAAACCATCCATACCAATATTTAATAAATTTCCAGCAATTTCCGGATTAATATTATTAACTGAAATAGTATCAGCGAATAAATGATAATCATTCGGAACTAATAATTCTTGTATTGACATATTTATTATATTATAAGTTGATAAAATAATATAATTTTAATTAAACATATTCAACTGTTAAAATACAATTAGTACCTAAAGGAACACCGCCAGAGGTTGTATGTTTAATTGCTAGTAAATCAAAAGCAGCAAAATTAACAGTATGAGTTGTATCAGATCCAGTTACAGTTAAATTAGATAATGTAACAGTTAATGCTGTATCAACTGCATTTTTTCTAAGTGTGAATATTCTTGAATTTCCACTTTGTGGACCAGCTCCAATACTAACATACATATTTTTTACAGTTATATTTTTTGTTATTAATAATGATGCCCATGTTTCATTTACAACAGAAGCACTACCATTCGATTGCATAAAAGTACTATTTGCTAAATCTCCAGAACTATTGAAATTTAGCATTATTCCAGTTGATCCACCTCCACCAGCTGCACCAGTTGGTCCAGTTACCCCATTTGTACCATTAGTTCCATTCGTTCCATTAGTTCCATTTGCACCAGTTGGTCCAGATGCACCATTAGTGCCATTTGTACCATTAGTGCCATTTGTTCCATTAGTTCCATTTGTTCCATTAGCACCTGTTGGACCAATTGCTCCAGTAGCTCCAGTAGTTCCAAATGATCCAGTATTACCAAATAATACTTCATTTATATAAACAGGCGTACCAATGCTAGCTATATTGATTTGTGATGGTATTCCCCCATCCCAATATTTAATTCACCACCAAAGTCTTTAGGATTAACATTATGAACTGAAATTGTTTCAACATTAGCAAAGTCAGATTCAACTAATCTTGTTTCTATTATATCAGCAAACAAATGATAATCATTGGGTACTAATAATTCTTGTATTGACATATTTATTATATTATAAGGTAATAAAATAATATAAATTAATTAAATTTATCGTCTACGATGATATTCAGCAGACGCTGCTTGTTGAGCATGTCTATATGCCATATGTGGGTGCATAGCTCTATATTGATCAAAAAAATGTCTCCATTCAGCTAAAGCTTGAACATTTCCATGATTAGCTCCACCTACTTTTTTATGTCTAATGGCTTTTGCTTTTTTAACTGGTTTAGCCTGTTTAGCACCTCCTTCTTTTGCTAGTCTATGTCTAACAACTCTTGGTCGACCAACTCTTCGTGGTCTACCAACACGTCTACCATCACCAATTAACATACCAGGATTATAATTTAAATCACCTCCTGATCGTGCTTGTGCTTCTTTAGCTAGAAAATGTCTAACTCTTTGTCGTAAGTATTCTGAATCCATATTGCTTGTATAATATAAAACTATATATTTTTTTTAGCGACAATCAATAAATTAAATTTTATAATATTCTATTTTTAATTTAAATTTTTCATCATTAATTTTCATTTGTAATTTATCTAATTCAATATTCATTAATTTTATATCTTTTTCAATACAATCAATTTGATTAGATTTTACATCACTTAATGAATTCATTAATAATTTATGCTGTTTACATCTTTTATGTTGAGAATTATTACTTCTTTTTATAATCATACCGCATTCACAAGTAAATTTATCATCCTTGCTAACCAATTGATCAACTGGTAATTTAGGTCTACCACATTTACCTGGTTTTTTAATTAAATCTTCTTTAGTTTTTCCAATTGTAATTTTTTCATTCATTTATATATTATATTATATACATATTAATGTATTATATTTGTTTTATTTAATTTAGATTTTACTTTACATGTAATATAATTATCGCTATCTTCATCACTATCTTCAACTTCTTTTATTAATTCTTTATTATTTTCAATTGTAATTTCTTTTTTAACTTCAACACAACAAAATCTTGATTTTTTACATTCTTCATCGCAGTGATCATGCATATGACAGTGTTCATCAGAATCACAATCAGCACTACAATGTTCCATTCCGCAAATATGTTTTCTAAGTTCAGTTAATTCAGAATATAAAGCATCTAAACCAAGTTCTAATTCGTATAATATTTTTTCACCTTCTTCTATTTCAGTCATTAAGATATAAAGTTTTTCACTATTTTCCATTCTATATATTAAATATATATTATATTATTTCATTATTTTTCTTAATTTTCTCAAATGAATTTTTCGTTTTTTATGTCTTGCAAAATTTTTATAAGTAATATAGACTTTACACTCAGGACAATAAGCTTTACATTTTGATTTTAATATTTTAGTATCTTCCATAAATTATTATATATAATTATAATATATAATATGTTTTCAATTAACGAGAATCCAATTAACGGTAAAGTTCCAAAACCAATTGCATTTATTCAAGGAGGAAAGTATGATAAAGAAGTAATATATGTACATGATGATCCAGATGATTCATTATTTTATGAAATTGATTTAACTGAAGATGATATAAATGCCAAGATTAAACCAATACATGCTGTAAATGGTAGAATTAGTGGATATTTTGCTGGAAGTGCAGGATCTGGTAAAAGTACAATGATGGCCGAATATATAAAATCATATAAAAAATTATATCCGCATAGAACTGTATATATTATTTCTAGAACTGATTTTAAACATGATCCAGCATTTAAAGATTTAAAAATGACACAGCTAAATATAACTAAACCCATTGATTTTGTAAAAGAAGGATATCAACAATGTATGTTTGTTTTTGATGATGTTTCAACTTTTTCAGATAAAGAAATGCAACAAAATATATTTCATTTAATTAAGGATCTATTAGAAGTTGCAAGAAAAAATGAAATAAGTGTATTAATATCCAATCATTTGATCAATCCAAATGAAAAATCACTTGGTAGAGTAATTATGAATGAGTTAGATCTAATGTGTATTTTTCCAAGAGGCGCTTCAAGACATCATATTAAATATGCTTTGCACCATTATTTTGGTGTTTCAAATCAAATTATAAATCGTATTTTAAATTCATCTTCAAGATATGTGATCATATCTAAAAATTACCCTAATTATGTTCTAGAAGAACAACATGCTTATCCGCTTCATGATTGATTTGTGTATGGATATTCATCAATTGGAGAATCATCCATTAATTCTTTATATTCAACCACTTGTATTTTTGATACTAATTGTTTTGGATATATATAAAAATAATTATATATAATAATTGTTTTTTCATCTTGACAATATGCTTTAGTAAACATATTATCTGGTTTATATTCTCTAGCAACATAATCATTAAGAAATTCAATTGCACTGGCTCGATCATCATTAGTTAATAGAATTTCGCAACTATAATCTTCATTAATCTTTATAACTTGAAATTTTGTAATTTTAATTTGTATCATTTATATATATATGCCAAGAAAAATTATTAGAAAGAATATTAAAAAAAAAATGGGCGGGGAAGTCCCTATTGAATTAAGACCTCAATACAACACATATATTAAAAATACATTTGTTGATCCTTACAAAGGTGTAGATTTATCTAAATTAGGTAAACAGAGGAACATTTTAGGTGAATTTTTTACTTATCCAACTATATTTTTAGATAGATTAATTAGAACTATTAAAGATGTTAAAAGAACAAAAAAAACTTTAAGTATTGAAGATTATAAAATTATATTTTCTGAAGTTAAATCTTTATTTCCTGAAATTACATTTAAAGTTACTAATAAATTTATTAATAGTTTTTTAAATGAATTAAGAAGAACTGCACATATTAAACAGGCTGAAGATGCATGGTATGATAAATCTATTGCATATGCTGCTGGTAATCTCGGAGATGAAATACATCAAACTATTATAATTAACGGTAAAGAAGTTGATGCTTCCACTATACCATCAGTACCTTTACCAAAACCATTACCATATGAACCAGATGATGAAATTCCTATTTATAAACCAAAACCAAAACCAAAACCATTACCATATGAACCAGATGATGAAATTCCTATTTATGAACCAGAACCAAAACCAAATCCAAATGAACAAAAAGATATTGATAGAATAATAAAAGAAGAAATAGCTAGAAATAATGAATTATTAGCAAAAAGGAAAGAAAAAAATAAAGCAAAGAAAGCTAAAAAGAAAGGTGAAGATATGAGATCTGCTTTATGGTTTAATGATTTAGGTAAAGAAGATTTAAGATATAGAAAAGATGTCAAAACAGCAAATGAGAATAAAAAATTATTTAATGATTGGAATGATGAAAGAAAAGAAAGAAATAGAGAAATTGAAGAAGGTAAAGAATATCAACGACGATTATATCAAGAAAATAAAGAAGAAGGTGTTATACCTGAAGAAGACCAACGATTAAGTGATTATTTTAGAGAATGGTGGGCACCTAAAAAAGAAATATTATCCAAACCTTTTAATATTGTAGAAGGTCTTGAATTTAATAAAAAAGGAATTATTGAACAAATAAAAGATAAATATAAAGAATATCGCGATGATGCAGAGACGGCAAATGAAGAGGATTATGATGATAATGATTATGCACCAAAAAAACGTTATGTTAGTAATGTTCAATACATGAGTGATTTAATTACCAATGCTAATAAAAACATTCCAAAATCTAAATATCAACCAGGTGTTGGAGTATTTTCTGATGATGAATATTCTTTTAATGATGATGTACCTGAAGAGGATTCCTATATACCTATATATCAATCTGAATCAAAAAAGGAAATTCCATTAAAAAAAGAAATAGGAATGTTTGATTTTCCAATTACCAAAGAGTTAATTAAAGAAGGAATTAAAAATGCATTCTCTTATCCATTTACTAAAAGTCAAAAAGAGCAAGATAATAGAGATTTTGAAAATTACGTTGATTCAGAATTTGAAGAAATTGCTGCAAACCATAGAGCAGTTAAAAAAGAAAAAGAATTGAAATTTAAAAATCAAGAAAATCAAAAAATTTTATTTGAAGAATTATTCGCTGAAATTGATCCTGATATTGTTGAAGATGAAATACAACGTGAAATGCCAAATATACCACAAGGTGAAATAGATAAATATAAAATAAAAGTAATGGATGATTTATATCATGAAGAACAAGAGAGAATTAGTAGGGAATTTGCTAAACAAAGACCAGTTGGTAGACCACGTAAAATAGATACAACTTCAACTACATCTACTACTTCTACTGTTGGTAAAAAGAAAAAGGGTAGAAAATCAAATCAAGAAAAAATAAATGAATTAAGTGATTTACAAGGAGAATTTAAAATGAAAAATTTCAAAAAAGAAGAAGAAAAAGAATTAATAAGGGAATTAGCATCTGAATTAAGAAAAGAAGAAGAATTACAAAGACAAAAACGAGAAGCTGATTATTTAAAAGCACAAGAAAATAAAAGAAAATATAATAAAAAATAAAAGAAAATAAAAGAAAATATTAATTTTCAAAATGTATAATATATGGAAAATACAAAACAACAAAAGTTAAATCAATTATATGATGAAATAGCAAGATTCAATAATTTTGAGAAAATATTAGAAAATTTTATAACATCTTTTGTAGAAGATTTTAATAGAAGACCGAGAGAAGATGAAATAATGCGTTATATGATGAGACTTTCTGAGAACATAATTGAAATACAATCACAAATAGATAATTTAGAAAATGATATTAAGAGAGGATCTGGTATTAAATATAAAAAAACTATGAAAAAAAGAAAATATTAATTTTCTAAATATATAATATAAGAATAAATTTGATAAGGAAATAAATAATTTACTGATACTTTGGAATGACATTTAGGTATATATATAATTTAATTGATTTACTATTACATCAATTAAATCAAACGCACTAATTGAAATGCGGTTAATAATATTAATTTTATATTTAGTATAATATATATAGAAATGAATATTTTAGAAGCGCTAAACATTAAAGAAGAAATTATTGAATTTAATGATTATCAATTAGTTGAGGATACAACTAAATATATTGTAGAAACTTTAAAGAACAGAACTAAAAAATGTTCACAATGTAAAGATTGTATTCCAGAATCAGAATTTAGAACTACATCTAAAGGTTATAAAGATTCATTTTGTATTGATTGTAGAAAAAAGTACTATTTAAAATACAGAGAAGATCATAAAGAAGAATTAAAACAATACATTCATGATAATAGAGCTAAGATAAATAAAAGAGCTTCTAAATGGCAAACTCAAAGTGAAAGTTATAAAAAATATAAAAGAGAATATACTAAAAGAAAACGACATGAACTTAAACAAAAATTATCAGAATTAAAATTAAGACAAGATGAAGAAGCTTTAAAATTAAATCAACAAGAAGAAACAATTTAAATAATTTATTAAACTAATATTTTTATATGCGTTTAATGATTTTAAAAAATTTAATATTAGATATATATAGAAACTAAAAAATGTCAAATCCAAGTATAGTAAAATTATTTGAAATAATTACTCAAATTTTAAGATTAAAGAAAATTGATGGAGAATCAAGAAACCAAATGATTGATAGAATTAGTGACACATTAGTTAATAAAAAAATAAGTGTTAATACCATTAAAAGAATATTAAAATATTTAGGTATTACTGGTATTAGTAAATTAAAAAAAAGTAAATTAATAGATACATTAAAACTTAAACTTATTAAATCAAAACCAAAACCATTACCAAAACCAATAAAAGTTGAATATTTAGATAAATATGTAATTACTGCTAATGATTTTGTGCCATCTATAAATACAGGAAAATTACCAATTAATGTTTATTTTCCATTAAAAAGATTAATAGATAAGAATGCTTCTGGTAAATTAAGATTGATATTAGTAGTTAATGATTTAATTGATGTAGATAAATCAGTTGTTTATAATAATGACGAAGAAGTTGATAAAACTTATATTGTTCCATCGACTAAATCAACAAAGAGACAATGGTATGAAACTGAAAATATTGAATATGATTGGTGGGGAGAAAGATCAGGGCATTCAATATTTGAATCAGCTGCTGGTATTTGGAATGAAAAATCACTAACATATAAATTTAATCCAAATGTCAAAGTTACTTTTATGATTTTAAAACCAACTGATTTAACAAGCATGAAAATAGCTCAAAAGTTTGCTTACGGTATTCAACATTGTGTATTTAATCCATTAATTCAATTATGTGATAATAAAATAATTGAATCTAAAAAAAATAAAGTTATTGAAAAATATAACACTATTAAAAATAAATGTGTAGCATTTATTGAAGAATATAAAGACGGTGTTCCAGAAGATAAATTACAAAATGTGGCAGATATATTAAATGTAAATATATCAATTAGTGATTTATTAGGTAGAGAATTTATTTTTATAAAATCAAATAAAAGAAAACCATTATTAACATGTAATTATGTTAATAGTAAAATTAATCATGTGGAATTTACAAATATGATGAATATACAACAGAAAGATGCAATTGAATTACCTCAAGATATTTTAAATAAGAAATTTAAAGAAGTTTATTCAAATCCAGAAGAAATAATTATATATCAAGGTAGTAAAGATAATATATTTAGTTTTACTGATAAGACCCATAAATATATATTAGATACTAGTTTTGATAGTTATAAAACAGCAGAAGATGAATTTTTGATAGAATCTGGTTTAAATAAATGTAAATTAGATTATATTAATCAACCAGAATTATATAATTTTATAAAAGAAAGTACATATATACCTTCTAGTATTGATTATATTAAAAATTTTTATGAAATAGCTTCTGAAGCTAAAAAACATAATAAATTAAGAGAAATAGATGGTATTAAAGCTTATACTAATTATAAACAAGCAGGTGAATTCTATAGAGGATTTCCAGCATTATACTCTGATATGTGTAAAGTTCCAGAATTAAAAAATAAGAATGATCAACTTATATTTTTAAAAAATCATATTGGAACTTATAGAATAGAAAATATTGATTTATCTAAAATGGATATCAATAAACAAAAACATTTTAAACATTTAAATATTTTTAATCAAAAATTAGTGAATGAATGTTCAGAATCTGGAAATAATTTAGATTTTGGTATTGAAACAACTAAAACTATTGAAACAATGAATATTATTAAAGAGGATGAAGTTATTAAGTGTCTAACTTTAGCATCTCCTATATTAGAATTTTTATTACACCATAATGTTACATTCGATATTAAATATGGCGCAATTAGTCCAAAAACAATTGATTTTGATGTTAATAATACAATGAAACAGAACAAAATTTTTAAAACTGAAGGAGATAGATTAACAAATACAGGAGTATCATATTATTCTAAATTTTTTGGAAAATGTATGAGAGCAGATGAATATAGTGTCTTAAAAACAAGATGTGATTTATCACTTGCTAATCAAATATCATCACTATATAGAACAGTTGAAGATAGTAATATTGTATATTATAAAGAATTAAATGAATTAATGGTTGAATATAAAAAGAAATACGCTGATAATTTAATTCATATTACATCATTTATAACATCATATTTAATGATTAATATGTTTAATCAATTATTTAATATGGATGCTGAAAAAATATTAAGAGTAAATATTGATGGTATTTATTTTATTGATCATGAATTTACAAAGAATAATATGTTTCAAGATAAACCATGCAGAGTACCAATGAATGAAACAGCTCATTATTATTTTAATCATAAAGAATTTTTTGATCCATCTAATTTACCAGAATATCAACCATTTTTTAGAATTAATGGTCATTTTGGACCAGGTGGCTCTGGTAAAACACATTGGAATTTAAAATATAATGGTTATACAGATAGATTATATGTATCAACCACTAGAAAATTAGTTAAAGCTAAAAAAGAAGAATATAAATGTAAAGGAATGACATTAGCAAGATTATTAGAAAGAGGATGTGTTAATAAAATGAAAACATATCCATCGGTTATAATAGTAGATGAATGCACAATGTTAACAAATAATGATAAAAAAGAAATAATTAATAAATATCTTTATTCTAAAATAATATTTTGTGGAGATATGAATAAAGATGGATTAATTTATCAATTACCATCATTTGAGGGAAAACCATTTAATGTTAAACAAATCGAATATTTTAAACAATACACAACAATTCACAGAACAAACGATGAACAATTATTATATATATTAAGCACATTAAGAGATATGATTGAACAAAATACAAATGTAAATATAGCAGTTGATTGGATTAAAAAACAAAAAAATATTAATATTGTAACAATAGATGATGTTAAAAAATTATATGATATAAATGATTATATTCTTAGTTCAAAACATAAATTTGTAGACGCATGGACAAATATATTTAAAGGTACATTTTCGCAAGAAAAATATTATGTTAAAAAAACTTCTACTAATTATGATAATGGATCAATAATTATTAGTGATAAACAACCAATTAATTCAATTATTCAACACGCATTTACAATTCATTCAGTACAAGGAGAAACATGTATAACTAAATTATTTATAGATACGCGAAATATATTTGGAGATGTTCAAATGTTATATACAGCAATTTCAAGAGCAAAATTTTTAAAAAATATTTATTTCATATAGTTATTTTAGATTAGTGAATAAACGATGGAAATTCTTTTTTTATTTTCCATAATACTAAACTCAAGAATTGATTTTTACTTCAACTATTATATGTTAC
>JAIELU010000009.1 GCA_019752775.1 Campylobacterales bacterium
AATTTGGGTGCAATAAAAAAACCAACATCATCAGAAACAAAAATTTCTTTTGACATAATCTCATTCAATTTTTTAAAAGCTTCTCTTGATGAGGTTTTAATCTTTTTTAAACCTTGTTTTACAATAGTATAATTAAGTGCTGTCATAGGCATAATATCTGCAATAATAGCTACACAAAGTAAATCTAAAAAGTTCGACATATTTACATCTAAGTTCATCTCTTTTTTAATTGCAGCACATAAATACCAGGCAACTTGCGCGCCACAAATATCTTTAAATTCAAAGTTACAATCAGCTTGTTTTGGATTTACAATTGCCAATGCAATTGGTATTTTTTTACCAACTGTGTGATGATCTGTGATAATTAAATCAATATTTTTTTCTTTTAATTTAACAGAAGCTTCATATGCAGAAATTCCATTATCAACTGTTATTACCAATCCATCATTTATTAAATCAACTATTTTAGTTGATAAACCATAGCCATGTTCAAATCTATTTGGAATAATATGATTTACTTTTACACCAATAGTATTAAAAAAATCTAACATAATTGTTGTTGAAATTACACCATCAACATCATAATCACCAACAATTGTGATAGTTTCTTTTTCTAAAATAGCTTTTTTGATTCTTTTGGTTGCAATATCAATATCTTTGAATTTTTCAGGTGAGGGAAGGTCTGCAAGGCGTGAATAAGGATTATTCACATGTCTTGCAGATAGTATCTCAAAAAGTCTACTTTTTGTGATTTTTGACATTATTTTCTTTTAGTTGCTTGTTTTACAAACTCTAAAATAATAGGATTTGGTGTTTCTAAATGTGATGTGAATTCAGGGTGAAATTGAACTCCCACAAACCAAGGATGATCTTTTAATTCAATTGCTTCAATTAAACCATTTGATTGACCTGAAATAATCATTCCAGCATTTTCTAATGCTTCTTTATATTTAGGATTTGCTTCATATCTATGTCTATGTCTTTCATAATAAATCTCATTATTCCCATAAGCTTTTTGAAGAAGTGTACCTTTTACAGGTTCAAATGGATATTCACCTAATCTCATAGTTCCACCCATTGGTGATTCATGAGTTCTTAATTGTTTATTTCCACTTTGGTCAATAAATTCATCAATTAAATAAATCAAAGGATTTTTTGTAGCTGGATCAAATTCGATTGAGTTTGCATCTTCAAGACCTAGTACATTTTTTGCAAATTCGATAATTGCTAATTGCATTCCTAAACAAATACCTAAATATGGAACTTTGTTTTCTCTTGCATATTTTATGGCTGCTAATTTTCCATTAACACCTCTTTGTCCAAACCCACCTGCAACTAAAATAGCATCAGAATTCCCTATAATATCATAAGCTCCAACATCTTCTATTCTTTCGCTATCACACCAATGAATATTTACTTTTGTGCTTAAATGTGCTCCAGCGTGAATAAGTGCTTCTGTAAGAGATTTATATGACTCTTTTAAATCTAAATATTTTCCAACAAATGCAATAGTAACTTCATTTTGTGGAACTAAAATATTTTTTACTAAAGTATCCCATTTTTCCATATTTGGTTTAATTTTGATATTAAAATGTTCAGATAAAGGAGTTAAAATTCCTTCTTTAATAAATTGTAATGGAACTTGATAAATAGATTGTGCATCACCAGCTTCAATAACTGCATTTCTATCAATATCACAAGCAAGTGCAAGTTTATCTTTTAAATTTTTTGGTAATTCTCTTTCAGTTCTACAAACTAACATATGAGGTGTAATACCAATTCTTCTTAACTCTTGAACAGAGTGTTGAGTTGGTTTAGTTTTAAGTTCACCAGCTGCTTTTATGTAAGGCACTAAACTTAAATGAATATTCATAGTATTTGATTTTGGAAGTTCATGTCTAATTGATCTAATTGCTTCCATAAATGGTAAGCCCTCAATGTCACCAACTGTTCCACCAAGCTCAATAATTAAAAAGTCATTATCTTCCGTTGCTGCATAAATTCTTTCTTTAATTTCATCAACTACATGAGGGATTACTTGAATAGTTTTACCTAAGTATCCACCTTCTCTTTCTCTTTTAATTACACTTTGGTAAACCTGACCAGTTGTAAAACTATTTATTTTAGTTAAAGTCTTATCAATAAATCTTTCATAGTTCCCTAAATCTAAGTCTGTTTCAGCACCGTCTGCTGTAACAAAAACTTCCCCATGTTCCAGTGGACTCATCGTTCCGGGGTCAACATTTAAGTAAGGGTCGATTTTAAGCATACTCACTTTAAAGCCTGATTGTTTTAATATTGTTGCAATAGAAGCAGAAGTTATACCTTTTCCTAGTGAACTAAGAACTCCACCTGTTACAAAAATGAATTTTGTCATTAAAAATACTCCATAAAAATAGTTGTTAAATATATAATCGCGATTGTATCTAAGTTTTGTTGATAAGTAAGTTAAGAAGGCTAGATAAGAGATTTCTCTTATCTAGGGTTTATTGTTGTAATTTATCTAATCTAGGATAGATAAATACGGCTTTTCTGAATACCACAACTTTTGTTGGGTCTTCTTTTGCAAAGGCTTTTAAGGTAACCGTTATAGGTGTATCTTTAGTGTTATCACTAACTAAAATTTTGTCAGTTTCAAGAATAACAACTTTTTTTGCAAGTTTTCCTGGACTTAAAGTAAACGATTCAAATCTTGTAATTTTAATATCTGGATTATCAACAATTTCTAAATCATAAGTTAATATTTTTGATTCTGTATTTTGGAATAATAAAACATAATTATTAGTAACAAGATTATTTTCTTTTACTTTATAAAGCTGTGTAGTTTTATTAATATTTAAGAGCATATACTCTTTTTCTCCACCCATTACAAATAATAATCCAATTACAACAACCAAAGCAACAAAATACATAATAGATGATTTTCTAATTATTTTTGTAGGAATATTATTTTTAATTTGATTTGTACTTGACCATTGAACTAAAGATGGTTTCCCCAATTTCCCCATTACTGTTGTACAGGCATCTACGCACTCTAAGCAGTTTATACATTCAAGTTGTAAACCCTTTCTTATATCAATATGAGTAGGGCAAACTGTTACACAAGATTCACAGGTTGTACATTCATTTGTTGGTTCTGGTAAATCTTTTACTTTAAAAATAATCTTTTCGTGATGATCATTATAAATTGTTCCACCTCTATTTGTAGAGTAAATTGCTTGATATGTGTCATTATCATATAAAACAGATTGAACCCTTGAATAAGGACAGATGTAAATACAAAAATCTTCTTTTAAAAACACTATATCATAAACCAAAAATGCTGCAATTGCTAAAACAAATCCAATTAAAAACAGATGTTCAGCTGGATCTTGTAAATAAGTAAAGAAATCTTCAGGAGGAACAAAAAACCATAAAAAGTTAGATGCAGCAAGAATTGATAAACATGTCCAAAGAATTAATCCAATAACTTTTTTTGTTTTATTTTCAGCTTTTGATAAATCAGGATCTTTTTGTTTGTTTTTGATTCTTCTTAAGCCTAAAAGTGTTGATTCAATTAAATCTCTATAAATTACCCTAAAAATTGTTTGGGGACAAGTCCAACCACACCATGCTCTTCCTCCAAGTGAAGTAGCAGCAAAAATTCCTAAAAATAAAAGCATTAATAAAAATGGCATCAAGTAAAGTTCTTGCATATCAAAAGCAGTTCCTAATAAATGTAGCTGCTTTTTATCAAAAGATAATAGAAAAATGTGATTTCCATTAATTTTAATAAAGGGTAGACTTAACGCAACTATACTAGCTATTAAGTAACCAATATATCTTTTATATCTGTAAGGAGTTTTTTTTAAAAATTCATTTTCTTTATCCATTATAAAGCCTTTTTACTTTTTTTTATTTTATATAAAGCAACCTTATAATTTGCATAATAAATCATAAGATTTACTTATATGTAAATATTTATTTAGCACTACATTTTTACTAGTTTATTAAATAACTCAATTTTTTCTTTTATTTCTGAGCTGATAATTTTAAGGTCTGTACATTTAAAATTTGTGATAGTTGGATAGTCTTTAATGATTAATTCAAATTGATTTATCAATTCTTCTAAATTGTCTGATTGAATAAGAGGAATATTTAATTTTTTAATTAATTCTTCATCATAGCTTTTGTCAATTCTTTTAAATAATACTGGTCTATTCCCACAAGAAAGAGATTCAAGAGCTGTTTGAAGAGATGTAGTTAATAGGTATTTTGAATTTTGGATAGTTTGAACATACTCTTCTTCATCAATAATATTTGAAAAATGATTAACAAATATTTTCTCATTCCCTAAAAAGAAATAGTGACCCATTAAAAGATTAATATCAT
Source organism: Campylobacterales bacterium (assembly GCA_019752775.1). Classification (GTDB taxonomy): domain Bacteria; phylum Campylobacterota; class Campylobacteria; order Campylobacterales; family Arcobacteraceae; genus Aliarcobacter. The sequence goes on from JAIELU010000009.1 coordinate 4,372, forward strand.
ATTTTTTAGAGTCATTAATTATTCCTAAAAAAAGATTATGATAATCGTCATCTCCAAAAAAGATAGTTTTTTCAATAGTCGGATTTTTATTTTTAGTGTAAATAGATTCGTCAACAATAATCTCATTTAGTTCTTCACCAATTCCATAAAGTAAAGTACAAAATTCACCCATGTCTTTTCTCATATCATTATTTACTTCAGGTGTTTCATAAATTAAAATATCTCTTCGTTGCATTATATTATGTAAATTTCTTACAACATCAATATTTACATATTTTTTAACACCCAAATAATCTTTTGCAAATGCTCCTGCTCTGAAATCACTTGTACATAAAATGGGTTCAAATTCTTTTAATGCATTTGCAATAGCAGAACATCTTCTTGTAGCATCAAGTCCAACTGTATGCCCACTTTTTGCATATAAATAGACTTGCATATTATGATTCTTTTTGTTTTAAATTAATATTTAGATGAATAATATCAAGTGCAGCTGGCGTAATTCCAGAAATTAAACTTGCATTAAAAAGTGTTGGAGGTCTGTGTCTTTCTAACTTTTCTATAACTTCATTTGATAATCCAGCAAGTCCTTTAAACGAAAAGTTTTCAGGAATAGTTGCTTTTAACATTTTTTTCATTTTTTCGATTTGTTTTTGTTGTTTTTGAATATATCTGTAATATTTTGCTTCAATGATAATTTGCTCTTTTAAATAGTCATCAATAAAAGCATAATTAGGAACTAATTTGTCAAATTTTGGTGCATCAATACTATTTCTACCTATTAAATCTATAAGTAAAACTTTATCATTTATTCTTTCTTCACCAATTGATTCAAGTAGTTCTAAAGTCTCTTTTTTAGAAGTTACCCATTCTCCTGCCATAAATTCAATTGCTTCATTAATAACTTTTCTTTTGTTTTCAACTTTTGCAATTGTAATATCATCTATTAATCCAAAATTATGACCATATTGACTTAGTCTTAAATCTGCATTTTCTTCTCTTAAAAGAAGTCTATATTCAGCTCTTGAAGTAAACATTCTATAAGGTTCATTAGTTCCTTTTGTAACTAAATCATCAATTAAAACTCCAATATACGCTTCATCTCGTCTTAGAATAAATGGCTCTTTTCCATCTATTGCAAGTGCTGCATTAATTCCAGCCATTAATCCTTGCGCTGCTGCTTCTTCATAACCAGTTGTTGCATTTATTTGACCAGCATTGTAAAGATTTTTTAGTTTTTTAGTTTCTAAAGTATGTTTTAGTTCAGTTGGATCAACATAATCATATTCAATTGCATAACCATATCTAACGACTTTTGCATTTTCAAGACCTTTTATCGAATGAATCATATCTTTTTGCACATCAATAGGAAGAGAAGTTGATAAACCATTTATATAATATTCTGTACACATTGCAGTTTGCGGTTCCAAAAATAGTTGGTGTCTATCTCGTTCTGCAAATCTATTTACTTTATCTTCAATACTAGGGCAATATCTAGGTCCAAGTCCTTCAATTTGACCTGTAAAAAGTGGTGCTCTATAAAAATTTGAAGAGATTTTTTCATGCGTAGTTAAATTTGTATATGTGATATAACATGGGAATTGAGTTGGTGAGAATTTTGATTTATCAGTTCTAAATGAAAAAGGAGATGGGTTAACATCACCCCCATGCATATCCATAGATGAAAAATCAATAGAGTTTGCATCTATTCTTGATGGAGTCCCTGTTTTTAATCTTCCAACATTTAAACCTAACTCTTTTAACTGAATTGATAAAGTGCTAGATGGTAATTCCCAAGCACGACCAGCTTCATATCTATTTTCACCAATGTGAATAAGTCCTCTCATAAAAGTACCAGTTGTAATGATGACTTTTTTAGAAGTGAACTCTTCTGTTAATTTTGTTTTTACACCATAAACTTCATTTTTATCATTTACTAAAAGTGAAGATACTTCATCTTGATAAACTGATAAATTAGGAGTATTATGACAAACTTTTCTCATATATTCTCTATATTTATCCATATCAATCTGAGCACGACTTCCTTGAACAGCTGCACCTTTTGAAGCATTTAATATTCTAAATTGAATACCAGCAACATCGGTACAAAGTCCCATTTCTCCGCCAATTGCATCAAGTTCTCGAACTAAATGACCTTTAGCAAGACCTCCAACAGCTGGGTTACAGCTTGCTGCTCCTATTTGTTCTACTAACATAGTAATTAGAAGAGTTTTTTTACCCATTCTAGCACTTGAAAGTGATGCTTCAATTCCAGCATGACCACCACCAACAACAATTACATCATAATCCATATTATTCCTTTTGATTAAGAGAAAATTATATTTTGAATTTTTTATAAATCAACAGTATCTTTTTAAGTTTTTTAATTAAAGTAGTTAAAATTAGCTTCTTAACAATTTTTCGATATTATACCTAAAATATATCAAAAGGTTTTTTAAGTGTTTACAGGACTTATACGAGAAATGGCAAAAGTTGTTAGTTTTAAAAACAATTTTTTGACATTAAGTGCAAAATATAATCCCAAAATAGGGGATTCAATAGCTATAAATGGAGCTTGTTTAACAGTTGTAAAAGTTACAAGTGATACATTTACAGTTGAGCTTTCACCTGAATCTCAAAAAATTCTTGCAATGGAAAACTATAAAAATGAGGTTCATATGGAACCTGCAATGATGATGGGTGATAGATTTGAAGGACATATTGTTCAAGGGCATGTGGATTGTTTAGGAACTGTAAAAGCTATTAAATCAAATGGAAATTCAACTGATTTTTTTATCTCTTTACCGAGTGAATATTCAAAATATATTATTTCAAAAGGAAGTGTGAGTATTGATGGTGTTTCTTTAACAGTAAATGAAGTTATGGAAAACTCTTTTAGACTAACTATAATTCCTCATACTGTTAAAAATACTTTATTTAAAAATTATAAGGTTGGAACAAAAGTAAATTTAGAGACAGATATGTTTGCTAGATATATTTATAATATGTTCAAAAAAAGTGAAAAAACTTTATCTTGGGATGATGTCGATAAAGTTATGGCTAGATATTAAAGTATTTTATTTTTTGTTTTCACTTTTTGGCAAATTAGTGTTCATTGATTCATTATTACTTTTATAAGTATAAAAATATTTTTTCTTCAATACATTTACATAAGGTTTTACAGTTGCAATTTTCATATCTGTAAGATCCGTAACTTGAATAACTCTTCCCACTTTTAAACCCTCAAAAAAGATGTTATCCATACCTGAAGTTATAACTTCATCACCTTTTTTAATTTCAGCCCAAACAGGAATGAATTTTATTTCTAATTCATCTTGATTTTTTGATGCAGTAATAATTCCAGGAGCTTTTTCTTCACCTATAAAAACAGCATAAGAACACTCTTTATTACCATTTAATAATCCAACTGCATTACCATTTTTATTTACAACAATTCCTGCTGAATAATTATCTGTAATAAGACCTAAAATAGTATCATTCTCTATTTTTTTATCTAACCAAACTTTTGTAAAGTCATTATAATTTATGTAAGAAAGAACTTTAACGATTTCAATTTTAGATTTATTTTCTGGAATATCAATGTTAACTAAAAATTCTTTTAGTGTATGGAGTTGATTTTGTACATTTGTATATAATATTTTGTATTCTTTTAATTCACTATTTTCAATTTTCAATTTTTCAATTGTTTCTGCTTGATTAAAATGTTTTTCAAGAGATGTAGTAAAATTAATAACCTTACTAATATATAAATTTTTAAAATCATTTAGAAAAGTGAATTTTTTAATTAGCAGTTCATCTATCTTAAAAAGATAAGATGCTCCTGCAATTATAAAAAGTAATGCAAAAATAAATTTACGCATTAGTTATTAGTTTAAGTAACTCTGGTTCGTTAAGAACTTGGCTTGTTCCATATGCAACTGATAATAAAGGTTCATCAGCAATTTTAACAGGAAGTCTAATAATATCACTTAAATATACATCTAATCCTCTGATTAATGCACCACCACCTGTTATAATAACACCATTATCAACAATATCACTTGCTAAATCAGGAGGCATATTTTCAAGAACACTTTTGATTGATGAAACTATCTCTTTAAGGGGTTCTTTAATAGCAATTCTTACCCCTTCACTTCCAAGTTCAATTGTAGAAAGTAAACCAGAATTATCTCTTCCTTTTACTTTCATTTTTAACTCAGTATCAAGTTTAATTGCAGTTCCAATTTCTATTTTGATATTTTCAGCAGTTCTTTCACCAATAAATAAATTGTAATTTTGTCTAACATGTTCAATAATAGATTTATCAAATTTATCACCAGCAACTTTTATAGATTTACATAAAACTAATCCACCAAGAGAAGTAACACCAATTTCTGTTGTTCCTCCACCAATATCAACAACAATGTAACCAGCTGGATCAGATACAGGAATTCCAGCACCAATAGCAGCAGCCATTGGTTCTTCAACTAAAAATACTTCTCTTGCACCTGCGCTCATTGCTGATTCTTCAACTGCTTTTTTTTCAACTTGAGTAATACCATAAGGAATACAAATAATAATTCTTGGACGAATAAATGATTTTCGTGAATGAGCTTTTTCAATAAAATATCTAATCATTCTTTCAGTCATTTCAAAATCGGCAATTACACCATCTTGCATAGGACGAACAGCTTGAATATTTAAAGGAGTTTTCCCAATCATTTGTTTAGCTTCTTGACCCACTGCTAAGATTCTATCTCTACCATTTTTGTCTTTTTGAACAGCAACAACTGAAGGCTCATTTATAATTATACCTTTACCTCTTACTGAAACAATCGTATTTGCCGTTCCCAAGTCAATTGCCATATCACTTGAAAAAAGACCTATTAATTTATCTAAAAACACTTTTATATCCTTTCTATGCTACTTTTGGTTCTTTTGTTTTAAGAACAACCTCTTTTGTTATTGTTATTGTTTTATTTTTATATTTTGGAAGGTCAAACATTATATCTAACATTATATCTTCTAGTATAGAACGCAATCCTCTAGCACCTGTTTTTCTAACAATTGCAAGTTTTGCTAACTCTTTTAATGCATCTTTTTCAAATTCTAATTTAACATCGTCCATTTGGAAAAGTTTGATATATTGTTTAATTAGTGCATTTTTAGGTTCTGTCAAAATATGAACCATATCATCTTCTGTTATTTCATTTAATGTAGCAACCATATGAAGTCTTCCTATTAACTCAGGAATTAAACCATACTTTACTAAATCATCTGCTTCTACTTTTGATAAAACTTTATCGTGGTCATTTTTACCTTTTTTATCTTGGTTAAATCCAAGTACATTTGCACCTTGTTTTTTCTTAATAATATCTTCAAGTCCATCAAAAGCTCCACCACAAATAAATAAGATATTAGTAGTATCAACTTGAAGTGCTTCTTGTCCTGGATGTTTTCTTCCACCTTTTGGAGGAACATTTACAACAGCACCTTCAACAATTTTTAGCAATGCTTGTTGAACTCCCTCTCCTGAAACATCTCTTGTTATTGATCTATTTTCACTCATACGAGCTACTTTATCAACTTCATCAATAAAAATGATTCCTCTTTGGGCTTTTTTTATGTCGCCATCTGCTGCTTGAACAAGTCTTGTTACTACATTCTCGACATCATCACCAACATATCCAGCTTCTGTTAAACTTGTAGCATCTGCAATCGCTAAAGGAACATCAAGATATTTAGAAATAGTTTGAGCTAGAAGTGTTTTTCCTGAACCGGTTGGTCCAATTAATAAAACATTTGATTTACTTAATTCTGTATCGTCATCAATTTCATGGTGTCTAAAAATTCTTTTGTAGTGATTATAAACAGCAACACTTAGAACCTTTTTAGCTCTATCTTGTCCTATTACATACTCATCTAATATTTTTTTTAGTTCAGCTGGAGTTTTGATTTTAATCTCTTTAGCTTCAGCTGGAGTAATTTTATTATCCAACTCTTCTATTGGAAGATTCCCACTCATTATTTCATTGGCAGCTGTTACACAAGCTTTGCATATACAAGCATTATCTCCTGCAATTACAGGATTATCTTTGGTATCAGTTGTTCCACAAAAATCACATATAATCTTACTCATTTTATACCTATTGCTTTCTGTTAAAAGGAATACCTCGTTTTGTATTTAATACAAAACTTGCTAATTCTTTTACATGTTTATTTTCGTTTGTTTCAAATAAATCTCTTGCAACTTCTTGAAGAGGTTTTCCAGATTCGAAAAGTTCTTTATATGCTGATTTTATTGCATCTATATCTTCTCTGTTTTCAAATCTTCTTCGTAAACCAGTTAGATTTAATCCTCTTAAAACAGCTTTATTTCCTTCTGCTAAACAAAATGGAGGAATATCTTGGGCAACAGCTGATGCGCCACCTACCATAACTTGAGTTCCAATTTTACAAAATTGGTGAATAGGTGTTAATCCACCAATTACTACAAAATCGTCACATTCAACATGACCTGCTAGTGTTGCACCATTTGCAAAAATACAATTATTTCCTATAATACAATCGTGAGCAACATGTACATAACCCATAAATAGGTTATTGTCTCCAATTTTTGTGATTGAACCGCCACCAATTGTTCCTGGATTAAATAAAGTGTATTCTCTTATTTTATTGTTATCACCGATTATTAATTCTACATCTTCACCGTTGAATTTTAAATCTTGAGGAATACTTCCAATTGCAGCATGAGAGAAGATATGATTATTTTTCCCAATAGTAGTTTTCCCATCAATTAGTGTATGTGAATCTACAATTGTTCCATCACCAATTTTTACATTTTTCCCAATAATTGTAAAAGCACCAATAGTGATATTATCACCTAATATGGCACCTTCTTCAATTATTGCAGTTTTATGAATATTGTTCATTTATTTGCCTATTATTTATCAACTATCATAGCTTTAAATTCAGCCTCAGCACATACTTTTCCATCTATAAATGCCTGCCCTTTTAAAACCATAAGTGAGCTTTTCATTTTAATTACTTCTAATTCATAGTCTAATCTATCCCCTGGTCTTACGGGAGTTCTGAATTTAGCGTTATCTATACTCATAAAATAAATTACTTTATTTTTCATCTCTGCATCTGATAAATCTGAGCTTTTAAGAGCCAAAACACCACCACATTGAGCCATACCTTCTAAAATTAATACACCTGGATAAATTGGATGACCTGGGAAATGTCCTTGAAAAGCTGGTTCTGAAATAGAAACATTTTTGAAACCTTTGATAGATTTTTTAAGTTCCATTTCAGTGATTCTATCCACAAGTAACATTGGGTATCTATGAGGAAGAATTTCTTGAATTTGCATAATATCTAACATATAATATCCTGATTTTTTTATTGAATGGCAAATATTATATCTAAAAAATAATTAGTTTTTAATTATCTCAGCAACATTTCGAGAACTTCCATTTTTTAGATAATCTCTTAATATTTTAGAATTATCAAAAAATAATTTTTTATCCATATTTGTATAATCTAAAAATAAATTCTCAACATTAACTTCATTTTGTAAAAATTCATTATGTAAAGCTGTTTTTCCCATTTTATCAAAAAAGATATTTGCAAGACCAACATAGTTTAGTTTTACAAACATTCTTCCTATAAAAAAGTCAAGTTTTTTAGCAATATATGAAAGGGTAAAGGGAGTTCCAATAAGCCCCGCTTCAAGCGTGGCTGTTCCTGAACAAATAAAAGCATATTCTGCTTCTTGAAGAGTTTTGTGAGTATTTTTTGAAATACTAAACTGTGAAATATCTCCATAAATCTTTTTGATGTAATCATCATCAAATTTTGCTGGAATTATTAAAATATACTCTTTATTTGGAATTTTTTTAATTAATTCCTTAAAAATTGGCATAAGATTTGTGATTTCTGTTTTTCTGCTTCCCGGCATAAAAGCTATTTTATTTGTATTAGATAGTTCCTCTTTAAAATTTTTTATTTCATCAAGAAGAGGATGCCCAACATAAGTAATTTTATTTTTATCACTATATATTTCACTCTCAAAAGGAATGATTGAACAAAGTTTTGTACAGTACTTTTCTAACTTTGCAACTCTTCCTTTTTTCCAAGCCCAAGCTTGAGGTAAAATATAATAAATAATCTCTTTGTCTGGATATGTTTCTCTTAATTTTTTTGCAAGTGGTAAATTAAATCCTGAACTATCCATTAGTAAAACTTTGTCACAAGAAGCCGCAAGGGCTACTAATTCATCTCGAAGTTTAAAAAAGAATCTTAATTTTTTTAGTGCATCAACAATCCCCATGATTGCCAATGCAGTCAAATCATAAAGTGGATTTCCTAGCTCTTTATCAAAAACTCCTAAAAGTTCCACATCATCAGATAAATACTTTTTTAACTCTTTTAAGTGAATATTTGATGAGGCTTCCATCGCGCAAACTAATAATTTCATACTAACTCTTCTTTTATATCTTCATAAGTTGTCGCATTTATTTCTATTTCATACTTTTCATTTTTTATTTCATCAAGAACTATTAACGCACTTAAATCATAAGGATTCTTTAGTATTTGATTTCGTAAATTTAATTCTTTTTCAAAGCTTTGAGGATTGTACATAAGCTCTTTTACATTTTTGTATGAAGTATCTGCAAATAAATTAAAAGTTGTTAAATCAATGATTTTAACTTCATCTCTATTTAAATAATTTATTCCATTTTTTTCATATTCAATTCGTCCATTTGTGTTATTTCTATTTATTGTTGAATAACAAAAAATATATGAGGGAACTATATTTTTAGCAACTTTTACAATTGAGCCAAGAAGTCTATAATTTAAAAATCTTTGTTTTATGATTTTATAGTTTGCACCACTACTTTCAAGCTCATTTCTTTTTTTATAAAGTTCAAGTCTCTCTTCTATTGACTCTGGCAATATTTGATTTGAAATTGGATTAAACATTTCATCCATAATCTTCTTTTGAGCTTCCCTTTGTGCACTAAGTCCAAATAAACAACCACAATAATTTTGTCTATAAAGAGAATTTTCTTTTACTTTTTGCCCTTGAATTTCAGCTCCACTTCCAGCTTTATAATCTCTATAAATAAACTCTAACCCTGTCATTGATGAAAGATTATTTCCAATCTTTTCTAGTTTTTCTTGAGATTTTTTTGGAGAAATTAAAAGAGTGGTTGTAAATTTATTATGACCTAATTCAATAGCTTTTTTTACAGTTGTATCAAGTCTATCATCGTAACAAACTGTACATCTATCACCTTTTTCAGGTAAATGCTCCATCCCTTTAACTTTTTTTAACCACTCTTCGAGGTTATAAGCACCTTCAATTAATTTTATGCCTAATTTTTGGCATGAATATTCTACATCTAAATATCTAAGTCTATATTCACTATAAGGATGAATGTTTGGGTCATAAAAATAACCTACCAACTCTTCGTTTGGAAATTCTTCTTGTATTCTTTCTAAAAAATAGTGACTATCAACTGCGCAACAAATATGAACTAACAATAAAAAACCTTTAATTATATAATTTGATATAATTATAGTAAAAGTTTTTAAAACAAAGGATTAGCCATAAAAAATTTACTCATTATCATTTTTTCTATATTCATTTTTACAGGATGTTTTAGTACAAATGAACCACAAATTAGCTCAAATAGTGCCACAATATTAATCAAAACTCCTCAAATGAAATTTTATGATAAAGGGTTTATTTACAAATATAAAGATTATACGCAAGTACAGATTTTTAGTGCTGGAACTGCTATTTTGGATATGAAAATTTATGAAGATAAAGTTTGTAAAGCCACATTTAAATGTCAAGATTTAAAAACATTTAACAAAGAAAATCTATCTTCAACATATCCTGATAATTTTATAAAAGAGTTATTTGAGAGAAATCAAAAAGAAGTTATTTACAGAGATAAACAAAATGATATTTTGATTAAAATAATAAGAGACTAGTAAAAAACTAGCCTTTTATTCGATATTTATTATGCCTAATTCATTTAGCATTATAATTAGTATTGAAATTGGTGCAATATATCTTATTATAAATAACCAAATTCTGTAATAATTCTCCCCAATATATGGAACAATCGCATTTCTTGAAACTTCTTTATCAAGAACAAATCCAATAAAGATTGACATTATCATTCCACCAAGTGGTAGTAAAATAGCTGAACTTATAAAGTCAAACCAATCAAAAATATTTTTACTTCCAAATGTTAAACTTTCTGAAAAAGTATTTGTATTTGATAATAAAACAACTATTCCAATAAGATAAGCAAAAAAAGCAGCACCATAAGTTGCTTTTTTTCTTTCCATATTTCTTCTTTCAATTAAATACATAACTGTGGGTTCTAATACAGAAACAGCAGAGGTAATAGCAGCAAAAGCAAGGGCAATGAAAAATAGAAGAGATAAGTAAATACCAATAGTTCCCATTTCATGGAAAATCGCAGGAAGTGTAATAAATACTAATCCAGCACCTTTACTTGGTTCTTGACCTGCTGTAAATGTAATTGAAAATATAATTAAACCAGCAACAATAGCAATTAAAGTATCCATAACCACAATCCAAATAGATGCCTTTACAATATTTACATCTTTATCTAAAGAAGAAGCGTAAGTTAAAATAGTAACCATCCCAATTGATAAGGTGAAAAAAGCATGACCAACTGCTACAATTATTGAGCCTGATTTAAATTTCTCAAAATTTGGATAAAACATAAAATCAACAGCTTTTATAAATCCATCAAGTTGAATAGAATAAACAAGTAAAAGCAATAAAATAATTATAAGCGCAGGCATTAATATATTATTTAATTTCTCAATACCTTTTTTTACACCTTTTGAAATAGTTAAAGCAATAAGTATAAAAGTTAATGTGTAATAAATTAGTTGAGTATAAATATCATTTTTCAAAAAATTAGAAAATAGCTCTTCGGAATCTTTAAAACTAGCAGGTAAAGCAGTTAATGAAAGAACAATATAGTTAAAAATCCAACCAATAACAACAGAATAAAAAGTTAAAATTAGAAAACCAGTTAAAAAGGTAAAACCTGAATATTTCCAATATTTTTTATTTTTAGGTGAGAGTATTTCAAATGTTGATACACCATCTTTGTGGGCATTACTACCAAGTAAAACTTCTCCAATAAATATTGACATTCCAATTAGAAAAACAGTTGCTAGATAAACTAATACAAAAACTCCTCCTCCATTATCTCCTGCAATATATGGGAATTTCCAAATATTTCCAAGTCCAACTGCACTTCCAGCTGCTGCTAGGATAAATCCAACTCTTGTAAAACGATTTTTGTGCATTTTTCTCCTTTTTTTTCTTAATCTAATTTTTGTGGTTTTCCAAAATAATAACCTTGTGCAAAATCAATTCCCATATTTTTAACTACTTCGAAAACACTTTGAGAATGAACAAACTCGGCAATAGTTTGAATATTCATTTTTTTGCAAAATCTATAATAGTTTCTGTAACAAGTTGAGAATTTATATTATGGTCAATATCTTTTATCATTGAAGCATCGATTTTTATATAGTCAACTTTTAATTTCATAATATATTCAAAATTTGAGTAACCAGTTCCAAC